>CACJED010000006.1 GCA_902592285.1 uncultured Pelagibacteraceae bacterium
GAATCTAGCTGCGATGAAACAGCTGCATCAATCGTAACGGAAAATGAGCGAGGAATACCAGTGATTTTATCAAATATTGTATCTAGCCAAGTAGAAGTTCACAAAGAGTTTGGTGGTGTGGTGCCAGAATTAGCAGCTAGAGCTCATATAGAAAAAATTGATTGGATTGTTCAAAAAGCAATTGATAACAGTGGTTTGAAATCCGAGGAAATTAATGCTGTAGCATCTACAGCTGGACCTGGACTAATTGTTTGTTTATCCGTCGGACTAAGTTTTGGTAAATCATTTGCCTCAGCAATGAATATTCCTTTTATTTCTGTAAATCATTTAGAGGGTCATGCATTAAGCCCTAAATTAAATTCAAAACTAAATTATCCATATTTATTGTTATTAATTTCAGGAGGTCATACTCAATATTTGTCAGTAAAAGAACTTGGTGTTTATAAAAGATTAGGGACAACAATTGACGATGCGTTAGGTGAAGCATTTGATAAAACTGCCAAATTATTAGGAATTGAATTTCCAGGTGGTCCAGAAATTGAGAATCTTGCTAAAAAAGGAGATCCAAATAAATATCAATTTCCGAAGCCAATTTTCAATAAAGGTGGGTGTAATCTTTCTTTTGCAGGATTAAAAACAGCAGTATTAAAAATTAGTAAAAATATTAAAAATGAACAAGATAAGTATGACATTGCGGCATCTTTTCAAAAAACTATTGAGGAAATTCTTTATAAAAAAACAAAAAATGCTTTTAATGAATACGAAGAGATTAATAATGCAGTTAATAAAATATTTGTTGTTGCAGGAGGTGTTGCCGCTAATAAAAAAATTAGATCTTCGCTAATGAAACTTTGTGATGAAAATAATTACAAATATATCTTTCCACCAATTGATTTATGTGGAGATAATGCTGCAATGATTGCAATGGTAGGATTAGAAAAATATAAAAAGAAAAAATTTAATGATTTAGATTTTCCTGCAAAACCTAGATGGTCTTTAGATGAAAATGCTGCTTTTCTGAAAGGCTCAGGAATAAAATATTAGTTCTTTAATATTTTTTCTAATTCAAGAAAATATCTAAATTTTGTAAAATTTTTAACTTCTTTTTTTGCACGGATTAATTTCTTTTTGATTTCAGAATTTCCATCATTTAAAAATCTTTCAAACACTTTAACTGCAGAATTAATGTCATTTGTTTTAAATATATAACCACGGTAGTTATCCTCTATAAATTCTTTTCTTCCACTTTTACAATCACTACAAATTATAGGAACATTTAAAAATGCCGAATCTAACATTGCAAGATCTGGTCCTTCCCATAATGACGTTGAAAAATAACAAATAGAATTGTCTAAATATTTATATATATTTTTTTGAAAACCCTCTAATTTAACATATTCCTTTATTCCTAACGAATTAATTTTTTTTTCTATCAGTTTTCTTTCCTCACCTTCACCAACTATAATCAATCTTAAATTATTTTTGATAGCTAATATTTTAGAAAAAACTTCTAATAGAAAAATATAATTTTTTTGTTTTGTAAGACGACCAATAGCAAGGATATTATGATTTAATTTTTTTCCATAAGCTCTATCTTTCATTCTGATTATATGACTAGGACTTATATGTGGATCTTTGATGACTTTAAGTTTTTTTTTATCGAAAATATTTTTTTCAATTAATAAATTTTGAGTTTCTATTGATGGACAAATTATTTTAAAAATATATTTTTGATTATTTTTCCAGAAGTGAGACCTTAAAAAAGTTAATTTTGGAAATCCAGAGATATGAAGTATTATTTTTAATTTACTTTTAAAAAATCTTGCTAAAAAAATTGGTAAAAATGTAATCAAATGAATAAAGAAAAAGTCATAATTTTTTTTTCTCAAAAGATTAATTAATGGAAAAAAACTTATTATAATGATTAAAAATGTAAAAAATCTACTTCTAATAAAACCATTTTTTTTTATCTTTTTTAGAAAATAAAAATCCAAAAATGAAATTTTATTCACTTTTTTACTACTGAATTCGTAATCGTCCCATTCTCCAAAGACATTAATCAAATCAATTGAATCTAAATCTTCATTAGAATACTTTGTCATCGCGTTAATTAAATTATAAACGTTTGAAGTAGTGCCAACTTTTTGTAAAAAAGGTGACCAAATAAGAATATTCATTTATGAATTATATATAAGTTTTTATACAATATATTTTAAAAAATAGATTAACTTAAATGAAAATTTTAATAATAGGAAAAAACAGCAGGATAACACAATTTTTAAAAGAATATCTTGATAAAGATTTTTCAATTTTAGTAAAAAATTATTCTGAATTAATAAATAAGAATTCATCATATTTTGAGAAATTCAAATTCATAATAAATTGCACTTCAAATAAAAAATATGTTAACTCCCCATATGATGTATCAAATGATAATGATTATAAAATTGCCAAGAAGATTATCAAACTTAATACGTCTTATATATTTCTAAGTACCAGAAAAGTTTATAAACCTAGAGAAAATTGTAAAGAGACAGATAAGCTTAAACCTTTATGTAATTATTCAAAAAATAAACTAATAACTGAAAATAAGTTAAAAAAAATTATAAAAAATAGATTATTAATACTTAGAATTTCCAATGTCATTGGAATAACGAAAAAAAAATCTAAAAAGAAACTTCATGAAACATTTATAGATGTATTTTTTAAAAATATAAAAAGAGGTATTATTATTAAAAATCATAAAATTTTTAAAGATTTCGTCTCTTCAAAAAACCTTGGCCAATTAGTATCAAAATTAATTAAAGTCAATGCAAGAGGAACTTATAATTTGTCAATAGGAAAAAAAATTTATTTAGACCAAGTTGTGCAATGGTTAAATTTTTATAACCCCAACTCATATAAGATAATAAGCAGTAATAAATTTAATTTAAATAAAGACTCGTTTTTTTTAAATAACAACAAGATTTTAAAAAAAACTAAAATTAAATTATCAATTTTGAATTTAAGATTGGAGTGCAAAAAGATAAGTAAAAAATATTTTTTAACCAAATAACAAAAATGAATTACTGGCTAATCAAATCAGAACCAAATGTTTGGTCAATTGATCAACAAAAAAAAATGGGTAAAAAAGGTGCGCCATGGGATGGGGTAAGAAATTACCAGGCTGCAAAAAATTTAAAATCTATGAAAAAGGGTGATTATTGTTTTTTTTATCATTCAAATATTGGGAAAGAAATTGTTGGTATTGTAGAAGTTATAGAAGAAGCGTATCAAGATAAAACAGATAAAACTAGTAAGTTTGTTGCTGTTACTGTAAGATTTGTTAAAAAACTTGAAAAACCTGTAAGCCTGATTGAGATTAAAAAAGTTAAGGAATTAAGCCATTTATCTTTAATAAAACAAAGCAGATTGTCGGTGATGGAAATAGACTCTAAAAGCTGGAAAATTTTAAATAAGATGGGTAGAATTTAGATATAAAATATATTTTATGCCAAAAAAAAAGAAGAAATATAAGGTAAAAAAAAAGAGTAAGAAAATATCTAAGAGAAAAAAAAAAGTTTCTAAAAAAAAAAGAAAAAAAGCTTTTAAGTTAAAGAATAAAGTTTCTAAAAAAAAAATAGATAAATCTAACAGTCCAACAGAGTTAATTATTAAAACAAAACCTGAGTGGGTTAAAACTAGCCTAGCAAATAAGTCTAATTATCAAAAAAAATATAGTGAATCTATTAAAAATAATAATGATTTTTGGAAGAAAGAGGGAAAAAGAATATCCTGGATTAAACCTTATAAAAAAATTAAAGATGTAAAATATAGTACAAAAGAAGTTAAAATTAAATGGTTTGAAGATGGTACTCTTAATGCATCAGCTAATTGTATTGATCGACACTTAAAAGACAAAAAAGATAAAACTGCGATTATCTGGGTAGGAGATGACCCAAAAGAAAATCAAAAAATTTCATATAAACAACTACATCAAAAAGTATCTAAAGCTGCAAATGGTTTAAAAAAACTTGGAATTCAAAAAGGTGATCGAGTAACAATTTATTTAACCATGATACCCGAACTTGCGATTTTAATGTTAGCTTGTGCAAGAATTGGTGCTATCCATTCAATAATTTTTGGAGGATTTTCTGCAGACTCAATTTCAGGCAGAGTCAATGACTGTGAGTCTGAATATATCATTACTGCAGATGAAGGAATTAGAGGTGGAAAGACCATTCCTTTAAAAGCAACAACAGACGAAGCATTATTAAGTTGTCCAAATATAAAAAAATGTATTGTTGTTAAAAGAACTGGAAATGAAATTAGCTGGAATGAAGATAGAGATGTTTGGTATCACGATTTAATCAAAGATGTTACTTCTCATTGTGAGCCTCAAGAAATGAATGCTGAAGATCCTCTATTTATTCTCTATACATCGGGATCAACAGGAAAACCTAAAGGTGTGTTACATACGACAGGTGGTTATATGGTTTACGCATCAATGACTCATCAATATATTTTTAATTATAAACCGAAAGATATTTACTGGTGTACAGCTGATATTGGTTGGGTAACAGGGCATAGTTACATAATTTATGGTCCGCTTGCTAATGGAGCTACAACTATAATGTTTGAGGGAATACCAAATTATCCAGACAGTTCTCGATGGTGGCAAATAGTTGATAAATTTAAAGTTAACACATTTTATACTGCACCAACTGCCATCAGAGCATTAATGAGAGAGGGAGAGGGGCCTGTTAAAAAAACTTCCAGAAAATCATTAAAACTTCTTGGTACTGTGGGTGAGCCTATCAATCCAGAGGCTTGGATGTGGTATTACAAAACAGTAGGTAATTCTAAATGTCCAATAGTTGATACTTGGTGGCAAACAGAAACCGGTGGAATAATGATAGCGCCTCAAACCGGTGCGATACCTCTTAAACCTGGTTCTGCTACAAAACCTTTTTATGGAATTAAGCCTGCATTATTAGATAAAGATGGAAAAGAAATTAAAGGTGCTGGTGAAGGAAGACTTTGCATAGCACAATCATGGCCGGGACAAATGAGAACGGTTTATGGAGATCATCAAAGATTTATAGACACATACTTTTCTCAGTTTGAAGGAAAATATTTCACAGGAGACGGATGTAGACGGGATAAAGATGGTTATTACTGGATTACAGGAAGAGTTGATGATGTGATAATTGTATCAGGACATAATCTCGGTACTGCAGAAATTGAAAGCGCGTTTGTTGCTCATCCAAAAGTTGCAGAAGCCGCAGTAGTAGGTTTTCCACATGACATTAAGGGTAACGGATTATATGTATATGTAACTTTAAATTTAAGTGAAAAAGAAGATGGAGATCTGGAACGAGAATTAAAAAATCATGTAGCTAGAACATTAGGTCCCATATACAGACCAGACTTAATACATTTTACTCCAGGCTTACCAAAGACTAGATCTGGAAAAATTATGAGAAGGATTTTAAGAAAAATTGCAGCAAATGAACATGATCAATTAGGAGATACTACTACATTAGCAGATCCGAGTGTAGTTGAAAGTTTAGTTGAAAATAGAAAAAATATTTAAAATTCAATTCTATCTTGAAATTCTTTTTTAATAACATCCCATTTTAAGATTACAGAATTTAAAACAATTTTTCTATCTAGATTTTTTAATTCATCTGCAATTGGTGCCCATTCAAATAAAGAAAGGGCACTTGGATTAAAAGGAAGATCATTATAATAAATGTCCCATTTTATTGAATTAAATCTTTCTTCAAATTTTTTTTTTGCATCTTCAATAATTTCTAAAGGCATATTATTGCTAGTTTCATCATCTAAAATATTAATAAAAATTTCTCTAGCTTTATTCATTTCATGAAAATTAGAATTTACTTTCAAATAAGAAAACACAAAAAAACTAAGGTCTTGTAATGCTACAGCATAAATATTCCACTTTGCTTTATCTACAGATTTCATAAATTCGTCATTATCGAAGTGAAGAACATATCTTGTGCCCATTCTAGTTTTTAAATAATTATAAAGTGTTACTTGTGAAACCCAAGCTGACTTAGTTTGGATAAAATTTTCTAAATCGTCTAAATTTTTAATTTTTTTTTTTGGAATAAATGCCTTAAAAAGTGAAAAAAAATAAACTTTAAAATCATTTAAGGATAAGTCTCTCCAAGTAAACTTTTTTTTAGTCATAAAATTCTATTTTTAGTAGAAAATATGGGAAAAATTAACCTAATATGCACATTTTTTACACTTTTATTCTATCTCAGAATGGTTATGGTTTTGCAAGTTATAACTTAAAGAGAGAGGTATACATGGCAAAAAATGCACAACACTGGGAAAAGACCAAAGGTTTGCTAATAATTACATTAGTACTTTGGGCTATATTCTCAATGGGTATATTCCTTTTTGGCGCTGAAATGAATACAGTTACTGGTCCTTTTGGATATCCATTAACTTATTGGTTCACTTGTCAGGGTTCACTTGGCTTCTTTGTAATTCTTATTTTCTGGTTTGCAGGTAGACAAGAGAAAATTGATGAAGAGTTCGGCTTCAGTGAAAAAGGAGATAATTAATGATTAAAGGTAATTTTATAGACAACTTGCCTAAAATTTATGGAATCTATACGGGTGGTTTTATAGCTTTCATAATTATTATGGCAATAGGTGAGCAAATGGGTATGTCGGCTAAAGCAATTGGAATTGCTTTTGTTGGTTTCACAATATTCATTTACGCACTAATTGGTTGGCTATCCCGAACGGCTCAAGCAAGTAACTACTACGTAGCAGGAAGGTCGGTTCCAACTGTTTTCAACGGAATGGCTACAGCAGCTGACTGGATGTCAGGTGCTTCATTCGTTGCAATGGCAGGAGGAATTTATTTTAAAGGTTACGGATATATGGCTTTGCTTGTAGGTTGGACAGGTGGTTATGTGTTAGTTGCAACTTTATTAGCACCATACCTAAGAAAATTTGGCTGTTATACAGTTCCAGATTTCGTTGGTACAAGATACGGTGGTAATACAGCAAGATTAATGGCAGTAATAGTTTTAACTGTTGCTTCATTTACTTATGTGACTGCACAAATTAATGCTACAGGTACAATTGCATCTGTTGCACTTGATATCCCATTCCAATATGCAGTTTATGTTGGATTAGTTAGTATCTTACTATGTTCGATGCTAGGAGGAATGAGAGGGGTAACTTGGACACAGGTTGCACAATATATCGTGCTAATTATAGCTTACTTACTTCCAGTATTCTGGATAAGTAATAACATTGGTGCTGGTTTCTTCCCACACTTCATGTTAGCTGATGAAGTAGCTAGAATTGGTGAATTAGAACAGCAGTTTGGTTTTGTAAAAAACTCAGCTGAAGATCTAAAACTTGTACCTAAAGGGTTAGCAGGTATTACAAAAGCTCACTCTGAAGTGAACGCAACACCTTGGGCTTTCATCTCATTAGCACTAGCTATGATGATGGGAACAGCTTCATTACCTCACGTAATGATGAGGTTCTTTACAACTCCAAGTGTGAAAGCAGCTAGAAAATCAGTAGGTTGGTCAGTATTCTTTATCTTCCTACTTTATTCTTCTGCGCCAATGTTAGCGACGCTTTCTAAACTTGCTCTAATTGATCCATCATTACCAACAGGTATTATTGGTAAATCAATTGCAGAAGTTCAAGCGATCGATTGGTACCAAAACTGGAACCAAGCTAATCTGATGTTTGTAAGCGACTTTAACGGCAATGGAACTGTTGAATTAAACGAGTTCTTTATGGCTGGTAAAGCTGTTGTGTTAGCAACACCAGAAGTAGCAGGATTACCTTATGTAATCTCAGGACTAGTTGCTGCTGGAGGTATGGCTGCTGCCATGTCTACTGCAGATGGTTTGATCCTAGCAATCGCTAATGCAATCTCTCACGATGTTTATTATAAAATGATAGACCCGAAAGCAGAGACTGCAAAAAGACTATTAGTTGCAAGGGTGTTACTTGTGATTATTGGTTTTGCTGGTGCAACTATAGCAGCGATGGAGATCCAAGGTATCTTAGGTTCAGTAATATGGGCTTTTGACTTTGCGATGTCTGGTTTGTTCTGGCCGCTAGTACTTGGTGTATGGTGGAAGAGAGCTAATAAAGAAGGTGCTATAGCTGGTATGGTCTTAGGACTAGTTTCTGGTTTTGCGTATCTAATTTGGGTACGTAGTGGCGGAAGTGGATTCCTAGGAATTACTCAGTTAACTTTTGGTATCTTCGGATCAACTGTGAGTTTAGTAGCTATGGTTGTTGTTAGTTTAATGACTTCAGAACCAAGCTCTGCAACTCAGAAAATGGTTGATGATGCTAGAGTGCCTGCAGGACAACAAGTAATAAGCCAAAGATAAAATATTTAATAAAAGGGGCGAGAGCGATTAATTTCGCCCCTTTTATTTTACTTCATTTTCAAATATAAATTTCTTTTAAATGTCAGCAAATTTTCACCCATTTGTTTATATTATTGATTACATATTGGGGATAATAATGTGGACCTTAGTTGGTAGAGTAGCTATGAATATCTTTCAAAGAGAGGACTCTCAATTCTTTTTTATGAGAGTTTTTGTAAAGTTTACCAATCCTCTACTAACTATATTTAAGCCTATAACGCCATCTTTTATCATTCAACCATTAATACCACTTTATGTCGCCTGGTTTTTTTTTATGATTAGATTTTATCTAATGCCCTTAATTTTGGGTTACTCAGTAATGGGAATGCTTTCTTTTCCACTTGAAAGTGAGATATCAAGACAACTTTATCAATTTTATAATTCAATAAAGTTTTAAAATTGATAATAATTGATTTATTTTCAAATGAAAAAAATAAAAATTTCTCCATCAATTTTATCTGCTGATTTTAGTCAGCTTGGTAATGAAATAAAAAGACTAGAGGAAGCAGGAGCGGATTTAATTCATGTAGATGTTATGGATGGACACTTTGTTCCCAACCTAACAATTGGCCCACCAGTAATTAAAGCATTGAAAAAAAATTGTTCAATAAAATTTGATGTACATTTAATGATATCACCAGTCCACAAATATATTGATGCTTATTCAGATGCAGGTGCAGATATTATAACTATTCACCCTGAGGCAACAGAGGATTTAACAGCTTCAATAAAAAAAATAAAAAATTTAGGAAAAACAGTAGGCGTATCTTTAAATCCAGAAACTAAAGTTAGTGTTATTAAAGATTATTTAGATCAAATTGATTTAGTTTTAATTATGAGCGTGAATCCTGGTTTTGGTGGTCAAAAATTTATGCCTGAAATTTTAGATAAAATAAAAGAGTTAAAAAATATTCAAAAAAAGCAAAATATTGATTTTGATATTGAAATTGATGGAGGAATTAATTTTGAAAACTCAAAAATTGCGATTGAAGCAGGTGCTAATATTCTAGTCTCAGGAACTACAATATTTAAAAGTAATAATGGAGACATAAAAAAAAATATTGATTTACTTAAATCAAAATGACTAAATGATTTTAAGGAACCTCTTAAATTTCATTAATCAATTTTCAGATAATATAAATTCGCACATTAGAAGTTTTTATTTAAACTCAAGTTTATATGAAAAAAAAATCTCTAAAATTTTTAATAAAGAATTAATTTATAAACCAAGCCCTCATATACTTTCATCATTAATCAAATATCAAACAAAGAAGGTAAATATTAATAGTATTATGTCTGAAAATTTATGGAATAATGAAAATGTCAGTGATAAAAATTTTAAAAAATTAAATAACTTTTATTGGTTTTTTACTTTGGATTTAAAATCATCAAAAAATGATGCTCAAAAAATTATATCTGATTGGATAAATAAAAATTTCAAATATAACTCTAAAAGCTGGGAGTTTGATATAACTTCTAAAAGAATTATAGCTTGGCTTTCTAATCATAGTTTAACAATTGAAAATGCTGATGAAGATTACTTAAATTTATTTAATATAATGGTTCAAAAACAAACTAATCATTTGATGAGTGAAATAAATTATTCAAAAAATATTAACAATAAAATGATTGGTTGTGCAGCAATTATCTTGGTTGGACTTAGTTATAAAGATGAAAAAAAATATCTTTCTTATGGATTAAATTTGTTAAAAAAAATATCTAATTCAACATTCGATAATCATGGATTTACAAAATCAAGAAGTTTTAAACAATTAATATTTTATCTTAAATATTTCATCTTGATTAGAGAATGGTTTAAAGAAGCACGAATTGAAGTTCCAGATCTTATTGATGAATCCATATTTTATTTAGGTCAAGGATATGCTTTTATATGGCAAAATATTAATTCTGATGTCTTAATGAATGGAAATAATATCTCAAATAACATTGAATTTGATAATTATTTAAAAAGGTTCAGCTATAAGTTCAAAAATGAAAATAAAGAGTTTGGTGGATATGCAATATTACATGATAACAAAATGTCAATTGCAATGGATGTTGGTGATCCCCCACCTTCGAATTTTTCCTCAGAGTATCAATCAGGTTCGCTTTCATTTGAAATTATTTCAAATGGAAAAAAATTAATTAGTAACTGTGGTTATTATGAAGGTAAAAATGAAAAACTTGTTCAACTATCGAAATCAACAGCGGCACAAAGTACGCTAGTAATTGATGACAATTCCTCATGTAAGTTTAAAAAATATAAAAAAAATTATTTAATAAAAGATGGATTAAAAATTTTAAAAAAAAATATCGTTTTTGAAAAGAATTATTGGAAAATAAGTGCTTCTCATGACGGATATAATAAAAAATACAACACAATTCATGAGAGAGAGATTGAATATTATCCAGAACAATCTAAATTTGTAGGAACAGATAAAATTTTAATTAAAAGATCAAATTCAAATATTAAGTTTGATATAAGGTTTCACCTAGAACCAAATATAAAATTAATGAAAACACAAGATAGTAAAACAATTCTAATAGAACTAGAAGATGAAGGGTGGAAATTTACATGTGATAATTTCAATATAAATATTGATAATGGTTTATATTTCGGTAATAGAAATTCTTATATACAAAACCAAAATATTTTTATTTCAGGAATAACTAGTAACAATAATGAGAATATTAATTGGCAATTGAACAAAATTTCATGAAAAAAATTAAGAGAGCTTTGATTTCAGTATATGATAAGGAAAATCTTAAACCTTTATTAAATTCGTTAAAAAAATTTAAAATTGAAATCATTAGTTCTGGTGGTACTTATAAAGAAATTAGAAGGTTAAACTATGCTTGCAAAGAAATTTCAGATTATACTGGATCAAAAGAAATTTTAGGTGGAAGAGTTAAAACATTGCATCCTAAGATTCATGCAGGTATTCTTTATAAAAGAAATGATAAATCTCACCACCAAGATTTGATTAAAAATAATTTTGAAAATATTGATTTAGTAGTCGTCAACTTTTATCCTTTTGAGAAAATTTTAAAAAAAACCTCCAATCATAAAAAAATAATTGAAAATATTGATATTGGTGGACCAACTATGGTTAGAGCTGCTGCAAAAAATTATAATGATGTAACAGTTATTACTTCTAGTTCTCAATATGATGATCTAATTAAAGAATTAGTCAAATTTAATGGATCAACATCTCAAAATTTTAGACAAAAAATGTCTCAAATAGCTTTTTCAGAAACAGCTTATTATGATGCCTTAATTTCAAATTATTTTAACAAAATTAAAAATGATAATTTTCCAAAGAAAAAAATTATTTACGGAAATTTAATTGAAAAGTTAAGATATGGAGAAAATCCACATCAAGAAAGTGCTATTTATTCTCAAAATAAATTTTTAAATATCAAACAATTACATGGAAAACAATTAAGTTATAATAATTTTAATGATATTTTTACAGCATTAACAATCTCAAAATCTCTACCAAACAAAACTGGGGTTGTAATAATTAAACATGCAAATCCGTGTGGTGTATCTGCTTTAAAAGATCCTATTGAAAGTTATAAATCAGCTCTTGCATGTGATCCCATAAGCGCTTTTGGAGGAATAGTTTCTTGTAACTTTAAAATAAAAAAAAATTTAGCGTCAGAACTAAGTAAATTATTTCTTGAAGTCATAATAGGAAATAACTTTGATTCTGATGCTTTAAAAATTTTAAAAAAAAAGAAAAATTTAAGATTAATTGATGCGTCAAATTTCAATACTAATAATATTTTGACTTTTTCATCTGCTAATGAAAATATATTAATTCAATCAGAGGATAAAAACTTATTTACAAGAAAAAATTTTAAAGTTGTATCTAAAAAGAAACCCACCAAATCTCAGTTTGAAGACCTAATATTTGCTCTTAATGTTTGCAAATATGTAAAATCAAATGCGATTGTTTTAGCATCAAATAAATCTACTATTGGTATTGGTTCAGGTCAACCAAGTAGATTCGATAGCTGTCAGATTGCAATTGATAAAATGAAAAAATTCAAAATTTCATCTTCAGAAACCGTTGCAGCTTCAGATGCTTTTTTTCCATTTGTAGATGGAATTGAAAAACTAATTCAATCGGGCGTTAAAGCTGTAATACAACCCTCTGGATCTATTGCAGATAAAGAAATTATAAAGTTTGCAAATGAAACTAATACAGTTTTAATTTTTTCAAAAACTAGACATTTCAAACATTAAGAATTTGATCAATTTTAGCTGCTAAAATGAAATCATTTTCAGACAAACCCTCAATGGCATGAGTAGTTATATTTATTTTTGCATATCCCCAACCAAAATAAATATCTGGATGATGCCCTTCTTCCTCAGAAATTTCTCCGACTTTGTTTACAAATTCTTGACTCTTTATAAAATTTTTAAATTTAAATTTTTTTTCTAAAAAGTGTGCATCTTTATCATTTTTTTTGATATCCCAGCCGTCTACTTTTTTTTGATATTCATGAATCCTAGATATATCAAAAGGAATTGCACCTCCTTCACACGGTAAACATTTTTTTTTTAATAAGTCTTCCATAAATTCTTGGAGCGGGCAAAGGGGTTCGAACCCTCGACCTTCTCGTTGGCAACGAGACGCTCTACCACTGAGCTATGCCCGCATAAAAACACTATAGTGAGTTAATTTTTCCAATTCAAGCAATATTAAATATGATATGTTTTTAATATGAAAAAAGAAGAATTGCCAAATATCATTCCTATATTTCCACTAAGTAATTTCATAATATTTCCTAAAACAACTGTTCCCCTTAACATATTTGAACCACGTTACATAGAAATGATTAATAATAGCATGAGAACTAATAAATTTATTGGAATGATACAACCAAAATCAATTAATGATGAAAAATCAATAATTCCATCACTGCATAAAATTGGTTGTTTGGGAAAAATTACAAGCTTTAAAGAAATTGATGGAGGGAGATACTTAATTGATCTAAAGGGAATTATTAGATTCAAGATTTTGGATGAAAAAAAAACTAATAAACCTTATAGAAATTGTCAGGTAAATTATGATGATTATTTAAATGATTTAAGCGAAAAAAAAGAAAACTTAAAATTTTCAGATCTTGAATTAATTTTTAAAGATTTAAAACAATTATTTGAAAAAAGAGGATTTATTATTAATTGGCAAGCACTAGAAAAACAAAGCTTAGATGAAACAATTAATGCTCTAGCTATGGCTTCTCCATTTAGTTTAGAGGAAAAACAAGTACTATTAGAAGCAATAAATTTGGATTTGAGAAAAAATAAAATAGCAGAAATATTATCTACATATACATTTGATGAATATAACAATACCACCCTCCAGTAATTTTTAATACCTAAAGCCAGTATCGGCAAATTTTTTAAGAAATGTGTTAACGACTGAATTATTTCCAATAAAATTAATTGACTTATTTAATAAACTTGAATTGATACTATTTTCAAAATTAAATAATTCATAAACCCAGTCAATGCCAGATAAGAAAATAAAATTTTTATCTTGAGATCTTCTTTGAAATTCATGACATATAGAAGAGTCTAAATCTAATCCTAAATTGATCTTTTCATCAATTAATTCTGATAATAGCTTAATATCGCGCAAAGACATATTAAAACCTTGTCCAGCTAGAGGATGTATTTTGTGAATTAAATCTCCAAAGGCTAGAATATTATCTTTGTAATAATTTCTAAGAGTTGAGGATCTTAATTTAAAACTGTTCCAATTATTTATTTTTTTTATAAAATAAATTGGATTGTATCTTTTGATTAGATTATTCATTTCAAAGTTATTTTTTTTATAAATTGATTTAAAAGAATAAACAATAGAAGTTTCTGATTCAGAAATTGGCAAAAAAGCTATTGGACCATTCTTTGTAAAATTTTGATATGCTGTATTATTTTTAATTTTTTTATGAAAAATTGTAGTTGTATATGCATAGCTATTATAATTTTTTTCGATTTTTTTCGAAAAATGCCTTTTCAAATTTGGAAAATGTGGATCTGAATTAATTATCAATTTATATTTTTCGTCATCAATATTTAAATTTTTCTTCAAATTAAAAAATTTACTTTTCTTTAATTTTATAAGTAATAGTTTTTGTAATTGATAATTTCGAATTATAGAAAAAACTTCTTTATTTTTATTATCAAATTTTAACAACTCTTCTTTAGAGTTTTTTTCCGTATAAATTTTAATATTTTGAATCTTCCATAAAATTTTTCTTATATTTATAATTTCATTATTGAAATAATCTGTATTTGATTTTGAAATTCCTAATGTTCTTGATTTATCGTATAAATTTTTTTTTTTTGGCTTATAAATATCTACAAATAGCTTTTTTTTGATTAAAACATTAGCTAGAGTCAAACTCACTAATCCATCACCAATGATACAAACTTTCATAACAAATTAATTTTAACAATAAAAATTAGATGATACAAAGTGATATATTTGATTCATTAAAATGAACATAAAAAAAATAGCTAGTACTACTCTTCAATTTTTAATCAATAGATTAATTGAGATTATTGGTGCAACAACTGCTTTACTTGGAATTTTGCTTTTAGCGGCCCTTGTCTCTTATTCTCCAAGTGACCCTAACTTTATATTCCCAGACAATACAATAATTAAAAATATTCTAGGAGTTCAGGGCAGTTATATTTCTGATTTATTTTTTCAGTCTATAGGAATTATTGCATATCTATTGTCATTTACTTATCTAGTGACTGGAATTAATATTTTTAGAAACAAAAATTTGTTTATAATTATCGAAAATACTTTTTTTTCAATTATCTATTGTATTTTTGGTTCTATATTTTTCGATTTTTTTTATAAAAATACTTTTGAATTACATATTAATGGAAATGGTGGATTTATTGGACAATATCTAAATCAAACTTTTGTGGGTGATATTTTAAAATTACAAACATCTTTTTCATATTATACTTTAGTAATTTTTATTTTTATCTTTTTTTTAATGAGCATCAATTTCAGCCCTAAAAAATTTTTGGACTTTATAAAAAAATTAATTAATTATATAAATAAAAGTAAGAATAAACCTTATACTGATAAAAGTGAGATAATAAGTGAATATATACCACAAGAAGAAATTAAAAATTTAATTCAAGAAGATCTTCCATTCATCAAAGCTGAAAAGCTTAAAGAAATTGAAAAAAATAAATTTAAACTTCCAAGTTTAGATTTGTTGAAAATTTCATCCAAAAAAGACAAACAAAATCAAGATAAAGATGAAATTATTGATCCTACATCTCTAGAAAAAATTCTATTAGATTTTGGTGTAAACGGTAAGATAAAAAAAGTAAGTCGTGGACCTGTTGTTACTTTAAATGAATTTGAGCCTGCCGCTGGTGTAAAGGTTTCAAAAATAATAAATTTATCAGATGATATTGCAAGGAATACTAGTTCTGAATCCGCTCGAATTTCAACAATACCTGGAAGTAATACTATTGGAATTGAATTACCGAATTATACAAGAGAAAATGTTTTTTTAAGTGAAATATTAGATAAAACAGATTTTAAAAAGAAGGATATAAAATTACCTATTGCGCTAGGAAAAAATATTTCAGGTGCTCCTATTATCAGTGACCTAGCTTCTATGCCTCACCTGTTAATAGCAGGCACTACTGGTTCAGGTAAATCAGTATGTATTAATACAATCATTTTATCTCTTCTTTACAGACATACTCCAGAAAAATGTAAATTTATTTTAATAGATCCTAAAATGTTAGAGTTATCTACCTATGAAGGAATTCCTCACCTATTATGTCCTGTCATAACAGAAGCAAAAAAAGCTGCTTCTGTTTTGGGCTGGGTAGTTAAAGAAATGGAAAGTAGATATCGATTGATGACTAAAGAGGGAGTTAGAAACATCGATAGTTATAATGCAAAACATAAATTACCGATGCCTTATATAGTTGTTGTTGTAGATGAAATGTCCGATTTGATGCTTGTTGCAGGCAAAGAAATTGAAAATTACATTCAAAAATTATCTCAGATGGCTAGGGCAGCTGGTATTCACATAATAATGGCTACTCAGAGACCAAGTGTAGATGTGATAACTGGTACAATTAAGGCAAATTTTCCAACCCGAATATCTTTTCAGGTCACTTCCAAAATTGACAGTAGAACAATTTTAGGAGAACAGGGTGCTGAACAGCTTCTTGGTAAGGGGGACATGCTTTATATGTCATCAGCTAATAAAATTTTAAGAATTCACGCGCCTTTCGTATCTGATACTGAAATAGAAAAAATCAATAATTTTTTGAGATCGCAGGCAGAACCAGATTATGTAGATGAAATTTTAAATTTCGCAGATGAAAAGGAACTTGGTGATGGAATTAAAAACAATGGTGATAAAGATGAACTTTTCCAAACTGCTGTCGAAATTATTAAATCTGAAGGTAAAGCCTCAACTTCATTTTTGCAGAGAAAACTACAAATTGGATATAATAGAGCAGCTAGAATTATTGATATGATGGAAGATGAGGGTATTGTTAGTAAAGCAAATCATGTGGGCAAAAGAGATGTTCTTTAATGAAAAAAATTTTTTTATTTTTTGTTATCATAAATTTAAATAACTTTGCATTTAGTGCAATAAAAGAAAACATAATTAAAAATTTAAATTATATAAATAATATAAGTTTTAAATTTGAACAAAATATTAATGGTAAAATTGAGACAGGAAATTGTATCATTGAATACCCAAAAAAAATTTTTTGTAAATACGATAGTAAAAATAATAAAATTTTAGTTTCAAATGGAAAATCTTTAGTTATCAAAACTAAAAGTGGTAGTTACTATCGATACCGAATTGAGAGAACACCATTAAATTATATTTTAGATAAAGATTTTATAATTAATGAAATCCAAACTCTGAAAGGAAGAATAATTGATGATAAGTTCTTAAACTTTAAAATTATAAAAGATGGAAATGAAATAAATATCTTTTTTGATAAGAAAGATTTTTTTCTTATTGGTTGGCAAACTTTAGATATTTATCAGAATTTAAATATAACTTTTATTCATTCTTTAAAGATTAACCAAAAATTAAAAAAAAATACTTTCAAACTTCCTGGTTCTGATTAAACCTCTATAGTCTCTTTTTTATAAATTTTCATTCCTCTTGCTAAATAATTTTTTAACGCATTTTTATGATCAAGAGAGCATGTATGGGCCCAAACTCTTTTTATATTTTTATTTAAAAATGATTTTTTAATTGCTTCAGAAAGTAGGAAGCCTCCAAGTTTTTTATTGTGATATTCCTCTAACAAACCAAAATAAGCTATTTCAATTTCTTGTGAATGTATTATTAACTCAAAATAACCAGCAAAATCATTTTTTAATTTTAAAATATAAGTTTGAACTTTTGGATTTGAGACGTATTTTATCCAATCATCTTCGGACCAAGTCAGTCGATCTGTCCATCTATGTTTTTTTCCTACATTTTTATAAAAAAATTTATTAACTTGAAAATCAACAATTTTTTCTAAATAAATTGAGGAATCTATTTTAGTAAGACCATTTTCAATTAAATCATTAATAGATTTAATTTCTAAATAATTTCTATCAATAATTTTTGTCACTCGACCATTTTTCCGACTTTTTCGCCACCAAATAAATGAAAATGTAAGTGAGGAACCTCTTGGCCTCCATGCTCACTTATATTGGCTAAAGCTCTATAACCTTGACCTGCTTCTGTGGAAATACCTAGCTTTTTAGCAACTATATTAATACCTTTTAACAATCCAACCATCTCATCCGTTGAAGCATTCAAACTAAAATCATCTAAATCAATGTATTTCCCTTTAGGAATAACTAAAGCATGAATCTTTTTTTGAGGATTAATATCGTGAAATGACAAAACAAAATCATCTTCATAAATTTTATTACATGGAATCTCTCCACGTAAAATTTTAGCAAAGATGTTATTATCGTCGTAGGCCATTAATAATTTTAAATTAATTATATCTTATTTTTTATTTTTTATTGTAAACCCATGCGCCTCTAATTGTCTAATTAAATTTTTTTTTATTTTCTTCTACTATTTAATTCTTCCATCACATCTTCAATTTTAATTTCACTTTTTTCAAGATACATAATTAAGTGATAAAGAACATCTGCTGCTTCATGGATTTTATTTGTATCTTGCTCTACGGCTTCAATTAACTCATTAATTTCCTCTAAAACCTTTTCTTTTGCTAAAGATTTACCTACTAACAGTTTGTTTGTATATGAGCCTTCGACTGGATTACTTTTTCGCTCTCTTGCAAGGGTTACCAAATCTTCTAAAATTTTTAACATATTAAATCCTAACAGGTATATCTTTTGAAGCCAAATATTGCTTAGCATCATTAATAGAATAAGTTCCATAGTGAAATATAGATGCAGCCAAAACAGCACTGGCACCTGATTTTATTCCATCTACTAAGTGATCTAATGTCCCAACCCCACCAGATGCAATCACCGGAATATTTACACTGGATGATATTTTTTTCATCAGTTTAATATCATATCCTGATTGAGTTCCATCTTTATCCATAGAGGTAACCAATAGCTCACCAGCTCCACACTTCTCCATTTTAGAAGCAAATTCCAAAGCATTTATACCTGTAGGATTTCTTCCCCCATGAGTAAAAATTTCCCATCCACCTTCGTTTCTCTTTGCATCAATTGCAACCACAATACATTGTGAACCAAACTTTCTTGAACTATCTTCTACCACTTTTACATTTTGTACTGCAGCCGTATTTATAGATACTTTATCTGCACCACAATTGAGTAATTTGTTAATATCATCAACACTTCTAACACCTCCACCTACTGTTAATGGAACAAAACATTTCTTAGATGTTTTCTCTACCACTTCGTAAATAGTATCTCTATTTTCATTTGATGCTGTAATATCTAAAAAACAAATTTCATCTGCTCCACCATCAGAATAAATTTTGGCTTGTTCGACAGGATCTCCTGCATCTTGCAAATCAACAAAGTTAATTCCTTTTACAACACGACCATTTTTAACGTCTAAACAAGGTATTATTCTATTTTTAAGCATCTAGTTCCTTAACTAGTTCATCCAGTTTAATATCACCATCATAAATAGCTTTTCCAACTATTATACCTTCAACATTTTTTAAATTCTTTGCTTTTTTAATATCATCTATTGAAGAAACACCACCAGATATAATCACAGGACAACTTGATATCTCTGCAACTTTTGATGTCTCATCAAAATTAGGACTTTGTTTCATTCCATCTCTATTAATATCAGTATAAATCAATCTACTTGCACCATAATTATTAACTTCTTTCAAATAATCTAAAGTCAATTGATTGGAATTTTCTTTCCAGCCAGATACTGATAAATATCCATCTTTAGCGTCTAAGCCTAAGGCAATTTTATTTGGAAATTTTTCGCAAGCCTTCTTTAAAAAATTTTTATCTTTAATAGCGGCACTTCCTAAAATAACTTTTTCAGCACCAGCATCGGTATATTTCTGAATACTTTCAATGTTTCTGATACCTCCACCAATTTCGATCTTAAGATCAAATTTTTTTACTATTTGTTGAATAATATCTAAATTAACTGTTTCTCCAGTTAAAGCTCCATCTAAATCAACTATATGTAAGTTTTTAAAACCAAAATCTTTGTATTTACCAGCTTGTTCAACTGGCGATATTTCATATTCAGTTTTGTTGTCAAAGTCTCCTTTAACTAACCTCACACACTTTTTATCTTTAATATCTATCGCAGGAAATATTTTCATTTATAAACTTATAAAATTATCAATTATTTTGAGCCCAAACTTGTCACTCTTTTCTGGGTGAAACTGAGTTCCAAAAATATTTTCTTTTTCAACAGAGCAAACAATATTTGATGAATAATCCGTTGTAGCTGAAATTACATTTGTATCTTTTGGAATAAATTCATAGCTGTGTACAAAATACATATGAGAATTGTTTTCTATATTTTTAAAAATTTTACTTTCTTTAATAATATTAATTTGGTTCCAGCCAATATGAGGAAGTTTATACTTTCCATTTTGATTATCTATTTTTGAAACTTTACCAGAAATCCACCCTAAACCTTTTGTTTCAGTTTCTTCATAACCAATATCTGCAAACATTTGTAAGCCAACACAAATTCCAAGAAGAGGTTTTTTATGCGTTATTGCAAATTCATTTAAAGTTTCTTCTAAACCATTAATTTTATTTAAAGCTTCAACGCAACTTTTAAATGATCCCTGCCCTGGTAAAACTACTTTATCACTTAATTTAATCTTATTTAAATTCGAAGTAACATCAAGATTCACTTTATCTTTAGCTACTTCTTTAAAAGAATTTATTACCGAGCTTATATTGCCCGAATTATAATCAACAATTGTAACATTCATTAAACTTATAATGAGCCTTTGGTGGAAGGAATACTCTTCTTATTCCTAGGATCCATTTCTAATGCAGCTCTTAATGATCTTGCAAGGCCCTTATAACAAGATTCAATAATATGATGACTATTATCACCATAAATATTTTCAATATGTAAAGTAATTCCAGCTGATTGTGAGAAAGCCTGAAACCACTCCTTAAATAGTTCAGTATCCATCTCTCCAAGTTTCTCAACCTTTAATTTTACCTTCCATATAAGATATGGTCTGTTGGAAACATCCACTGCTACACGTGATAATGTTTCATCCATTGGTATCATCGCGTGTGCATATCTTTTAATACCAACAAATTTTTTAGCCGCTTTTTTTAAAGCTTCACCAATTGCAATTCCTGTATCCTCTGTAGTGTGATGAAGGTCAATATGTGTATCTCCTTTTGCTTTAACCTTTAGATCAATAAGTGAATGCTTTGAAAGCTGCTCGAGCATATGATCTAAGAAACCTATGCCAGTGTCAATTTGATAATTACCTTTACCATCAATATTTACTTCAACACTAATGCTTGTTTCTTTAGTTTTACGGGATACTTTTCCTTTTCTAGCCATATATTTTAATGGTATACATACATAATCACTCTATATCAATATTAGTCTAAACACTTGAAGTATCAAAAATAGTTACCATTTATTAAGAATGACAACAATTGTGTTAGTAAGAAAAAACAATGAAGTAGTCGTTGCAGGTGATGGACAAGTTAGTATGGGAAATACTGTTGTCAAAAGCACGGCTTCAAAAGTTAGAAAAATTGAAAAAAGAGATGTGGTTGCCGGTTTTGCTGGATCAACTGCTGATGCATTAACATTATTTGAAAGACTAGAGGGAAAATTAGAAAAACACGCTGGTAATCTATCAAGAGCTGCTGTTGAATTAGCAAAAGATTGGCGTACTGATAAATATTTAAGAAGACTGGAAGCTTTAATGGCCGTTGGAGATAAAAATAATAGTTACATAATTTCTGGAACTGGGGATGTTTTAGAACCAGAGGGAGATGTAATAGGGATAGGATCAGGTGGAAATTATGCCTTAGCTGCTGGAAAAGTTTTAATGGAAGGTAACATGTCTGCAGAGGAAGTAGCAAAAAAAGCAATTAAAGTAGCAGCTGATATTTGTGTATTTACAAATGATAACGTTAAAATTGAGAAAATATAATGGATAATTCAAACGTAACACCATTGCATCCTAATAGTAAAAATGAAAAAGAAGAAACATCTTTGGTAAGTTCTTTATCTCCAAGAGAAATAGTATCAGAACTTGATAGATTTGTTGTTGGACAAAATAAAGCCAAAAAAGCAGTTGCAGTCGCATTAAGAAATAGATGGAGAAGACAAGCTCTTAAAGGTGAAATGAAAAATGAGGTTTTACCAAAAAATATTTTAATGATTGGTCCAACAGGTGTTGGGAAAACAGAAATCTCACGAAGACTTTCAAAACTTGCTGAAGCACCTTTTGTAAAAGTTGAAGCAACTAGATTTACAGAAGTTGGATACGTAGGGAGAGATGTAGAGCAGATTGTCAGGGACCTCATTGAAATTGCTATCTCAATGGAAAAAGTAAAAAAAAGGAAAGAAGTTTTTGCTAAAGCTCAAAAAGCTGCTGAGGAAAAGGTTTTAGACGCATTAGTTGGTAAAAAAGCAAGTTTGGCTACAAGAGAGAGTTTCAGAAAAAGATTAAGAAATGGAGACTTGGACGATAATGAAATTGAAATTGCAGTGAGCGACTCAGGGTCAAGTGGTACATCGTTTGAAATTCCTGGTATGCCGGGAGCTAATGTTGGAATGATTAATATTGGTGAGATTATGGGTAAGTCTATGGGTGTTAAAGAAAAGAAAAAGAAAATGACAGTAAAGGAGTCCCATGAAATTTTAATCAATGATGAGTCAGATAAATTAATTGAGCAAGATAAAATTGTAAAAGCCGCAAAACTATCCACTGAAAATAATGGTATAGTATTTCTTGATGAAATTGACAAAATTTCAGCAAGAACAGATAGAGTTGGTGGTGATGTATCCAGAGAAGGAGTTCAAAGAGATTTATTACCTCTTATTGAGGGAACAACAGTAAACACAAAACATGGTCCAATTAAAACTGATCACATTCTATTCATTGCTTCAGGAGCATTCCAGCTTGCAAAACCATCTGACCTATTACCTGAACTTCAAGGAAGACTGCCTATAAGAGTTGAACTTGAAGCTTTAACGAGTGATGATTTTAAGAGAATTTTAAAAGAACCTGATTATAGTTTAATCAAACAATACGTGGCTCTGTTAAAAACTGAAAATGTTGACTTAGAATTTTCAGATGATGGAATAGATACTATTGCTAAAATAGCCTCTGAAGTAAATGCTACTGTCGAAAATATTGGAGCTAGAAGGCTACATACTATCATAGAAAAAATTTTAGATGATATAAGTTTTACAGCAACAGACAGATCAGGTGAAAAAATAATTATCAATAAAGAATATATAAATAAGAATTTAGATAGTTTGATTAAAGATAATGATCTTTCAAAATTTATTTTATAATTTTTTTTTTAAAAATATATAAAAAGCTCCTGATCCACCATCTTTAATTTCTGCTTGTTTTATTTCAGTAATTTTTTTCATTAACTCTGAATTATTTTCTATATGATCACGTACAGAATATTTTAGTATACTAAAATCTTTAGAAACATAAGGGTCTTTTTCGGTATTTGAATGAAGACCTTTACCAGTTACCACCACAATTTTTGAAACATTATTTTCAAACGAGCCATTAATGAATTGCTGAATTTTTATGTTTGCTTGCTCTAATGTAAGACCGTGAAGATCTATATGTTTAGTTTTTAAAATTTGTTTTTTTTTTATTTCAAAATCTTTATTAGGTAATTTTTCATCATTAGATAAAAAATTTTCCCAATCTTTCTTGTCTTTATTTGAAATTTTATCGTCCAATTACGTTAAAGTATCTACTAATTGCCAATTAGGATTGGTAGATCTAATGTCTCTAGAGAAAACCCAAGTATCATAAATTTTTTTAATCTTTTCAGGGTCACCTGAAATAATTTTTTTATCTTTATCTTTGATACAAGTTATTACTTCACTTACAAAATCGACAGTTACATTTAATATTTCATTAATTTTTTTATGTTCTTTAATTTTGGCAGAGTTAACGCCTATAAAAGTAATTTCAGCATAATGTCCCCTTTTACTTCTTTCTTTTAAAGCTTCCTCGAATTGATCTTTTATTTTTTTACTAAGCAAAGGTTTGCTGGCTACTAATTTATTATCATTATCACTAAAGTCAGTTATTATTGTTTCATAAGCAATTTTTGCTCCATTAATAAATTCTTTTTGAGCTTCATCGTCAAAATTTTGTTTAGAAGTAGGTTTTTTCTCTGATTGAATATTATTTAATACTTTTTCAAACTGTGATGGGGCTTTGCCCTCAAAACCAGTTCTTTTACCAAGAATTCCTCTTAATCTTAAAATGATAAATCCGGCAATCATTGCAAGAAGTATTATATCAATATATTCGAAACTATAATTCATCACCTAAATGTAATTACTATGTTGATTAATTTCAACTAACAATTACATTAAAGACAAATGAACTCAGTACTATTAGCAATAATTTTAATTCCAATTATAGAAATTTACCTATTTATAAAAATTGGCTCTCAAATTGGAGCATTTAATACAATTTTATTGATATTTTTTACTGCAATAATCGGTGTTTATTATGCAAAGTATGAAGGATTAAACACCATAAGGTCTGGTTTTATGCAAATAGTTAAAAATCAAACCCCTGCTTATGAAATAATTTCTGGTGCCGCAATAGCTTTTGCAGCAATACTTTTAATTATTCCAGGTTTCGCGACTGATTTTTTAGGTTTTTTACTAATCTTGCCAATAACAAGAAAATTAATTTTTGGAAATCTTTCAAACAAATTTAAAAAACAAGAGTATAAAAAAAATAATTTTATAGATGGAGAGTACGAGGATATTGACGATAACAATGACAGAAAAATTTAAAATTCTAGCAAAATATATTAAAGATATGTCGAGTGAAACGGCTGATGTGGAGACATTTTTATTTGTTAAGGAAAATATTTCTAAATATCAATTGAATATAGATATCACGTCCAAAGCTTTAAAGAATAAATTAATCGAAGTTAATACAACTTTAAAATTTGAAGATAAAGAACCTAATGAAAAAAAATCATTTTATGAAATTGTTTACGCAACAATTATAAAAGTCGATGATGAAATAAAAGAAAAGAAAGATCTTGAAAAAATTATTTTATGTGATGTTCCTACAAAAATTTATCCAGATCTAGAAAATTGTTTTCTCAATCTAGTTCATAATTCTGGACATCCTCTTATTAAACTGGAAAAAAAAATTGATTTCAATAAACTTTACAACGAAAGATTTAATTAAAATAATTTTTTTTCAAATTCTTATTTAAAAAATCTTTGTGTTTTTTTAATTCTTCTTCTGTAATTTTAACTATCTTTTTAAAATATAAAATTTTTCCCTTAGTTAAAACAGGAGTATTTTCATCTTGTTTATGGAAATCTAAGGTTGGTTCTTTTTGATCAATTAGATTTATATATACCTTCGCTAACAAATCACAATCTATCAATGCCGTGTGTTGAACTCTTTTAGAGTTATCTATTCGATATCTTTTACATAAAGCATCTAGACTTATTGAAGAGCCTGGAAACTTGTTTCTAGACAAAATAAGTGTATCAACTATCTCATTATTTATTTTATCTTTTCCAAGGATTTCTAGTTCATGATTAATGTGAGCTAAGTCGAAATTTGCATTATGAATTATTAATTTTTTACCATCAATAAAATTTAAAAATTCATCAACAATCTCTTTAAATTTTTTTTGTTTAGACAAGAAATCATCAGTATATCCATGAATCTCAAAAGCTTTTTCAGAGACTTTTCTTTCTGGATTTAGGTAACAATGAAATTTGTTTTTTGTTGGAATTAAATTTTCTAGCTCTACACAACCAATTTCAACAATTCTATGTCCTTCTTTGACAGATATGCCTGTTGTTTCAGTATCTAAAACTACCTCTTTCATCTCAATACTCTGTTTAATATATCCTTAACACTTTTACGAGCTAAATTTAATTTAAAATTATTTTTTATCACAAAATGTGATTTTTTTTTTTTATAACTCAAGGGTAATTGAAGTTTTTTTAGTTTAGTAAGAACCAATTTATTAAAATTTTTTCTTTTTTTTACTCTTTTTGATATTTCTTTTCTTGAGGATTGAATAAAAACTATAACATCTTTTTTTCTATTTAATTTTTTTTCTAAATACAATGGAATATCTAAAACAACTGCTTCTTTATGATTATTTTTTTTTATAAATTTTTGTAATTCTCTGTTTACTTTTGGATGAACAATTTCTGAAATTATTTTGATATTTTTGTCGTTAGAAATAATTGCATTTATTAATTCTTTTTTTTTTATTGGAAAACGAGTAAAAAAATTAGGTAATTTTTTTTTTAAAAGTAAATTAACATTTCTATTTTTAGAATAAATTTTAGCAACAATCTTATCTGCATTAAATACAGGAAGCTTAAATAATTTTGAAATGAAGGTTTTTCCTGATCCTATATCACCAACTAGAGCTATTCTAATCATTATATAAGTATTCTATTAATTTTTGATTTACATCAGGTAATAAATTATGCCATAATTCGAATGCTTTTTGGGCTTGATATAAAAACATATCTCTACCATTTATAATTTTGTGACCATTCTTTTCAGCTACTGATAAAAAAGATGTTTTGGGTGGATTGTATATAACGTCGTAAAAAATCTTTTTCTTTTCTAAATTATTAAAATCTAATCCAAGATTATCATCTTCTTTTAAGCCAACAGAAGTTGAGTTGATATACAAATCACAATTTTCAGTTTTTCCCCAATCAATGATTTCTATAAAATTAAATTTTTTTTTCAAAGATTCAGCCTTTTCAAATGTTCTATTTGAAACAAAAATTTTTTGTACCTTCAAATTTATCAAAGCAGAAATTATAGAGGGCACAACCCCGCCTGCACCAAAAATTAAAACTGATTTTCCTTCTAAGCTTACATTGTTGTTTATTATGGATTTTTCAAAACCATAAACATCTGTATTATCCCCATGAATTTTGCCATTCTTATTATAAATAGTATTTACAGAATTTGTTTTAGAAACAATATCTGACTGAGTTTCTAAAAAAGGTATAACAGCCTGTTTAAAAGGCACAGTAATATTCATACCAAAGATTTCTTTGTTCTTAATTTTTGTTATTATATTTTCTATTTCACTTTTGTTTAAAGAAATTTTTTCATAGTTACCATTGATATTATTTTCTTTAAACCAGTAATTATGAAGTTTTGGTGATAAAGAATGTGAAATAGGATTTCCAATAATTAAATGGCTTTTCATCTAACTAAAATTTTTTAAATATTCTTTTATTTTTTTAATCGGCAGACCCATAATAGTATCGTTGTCTCCCACAATTTCGGAAAACAAAGTTTTTCCTAAACCTTCTATTTGATAAACATTATAAGCAAATAATTTTTCGTCACTTAATTTTGAGAGATAATCTTCTAATTCTTCTAATTTAAAGTTTTTCATAACGAGTTGTGCTTTATCTGTATAATTCCAAATCATATTACCACCTTTTGATATACAAACAGAACTTATTAAGTAATGAGATTTTCCATTAAGTAATTTCAAAATTTCTAGTGCCTCATTTCTATTGGTTGGCTTTGAGATAATTTTACCCTCCAAATCAATTACACTATCTGCACCAATCACTAATTTATCAATAAATTTTGAGCTAACTTTATTTGCCTTTAATTCCGCTAAATTTTTAGAAATTATTTCTGGCGAAGCATTTATTTTAGATAATGATGTTTTAACACTATCTTCATCAATATTTGATGGAATAACATCACAATTAATTTTATTTTGACTTAAAATTTCTTTTCTAACTTTACTTTGAGAAGCTAAAATAATTTTATTCATTTTTCTGACTGTAAATTTCAAAAATTTTAATAACTGAAGCAGCTGTTTCTTCAACTGATTTTCTTGTAACATCAATGCTTGGCCATCCATATTTTTTAAATGTTTTTTTTGCTGTATCAATTTCTTTTTTAATATTCTCAATATTTGTATATCTTTTATTGTCTGTTTCTTTTAAAGAGTTCATCCGGTTTTTTCTTATATCTACCAACCTTTCAGCTTCTGTATTTAAACCAATAACACAAGCAATCTTAGGATTTTCTTGTAAAATTTTTGGTATTGAGTTTTCATCTATTAATGGAATATTCGAAGTTTTGTAACCTTTGTTTGCTAAATAAATTGAAGTTGGTGTTTTGCTTGTTCTACTAACACCCAATAATACTATATCTGATTTTCCAGCTTCTTTTGCTAAATTACCATCATCATGATTCATCGTGAACTGTATAGCTTCAATTCTTTGATAATATTCTTCATTTAAGACATGTTGTCCACTTGGTTCATGAGAAGCTTTTTGATTCAATAATTTAGAAAAACTTAAAATTAAATTACCAAGTACTCCAAAACAAGGCAGGCCTTTGTCTTCACTCTGATTAGCTAAAAATTTTGCAAGACTATTATCTACAATAGTATAAAGGATAATTGAATTTTCTGTTTTTCTTGCCATCTCTAAAATTTTAGAAATTTGATTTTCAGTTCTTGTAAAAGAATATGAATGTACCTTGTAATCAATATTTTTAAATTGAGCTTTAAGTGCTAAAAAAATTCTATCTAAAGTTTCGCCTGTTGAGTCTGAAATAAGATATATTTGATAAGTATTACTCATGTATAAAATGTTGATAATTTTGTATTTTATTTAGAATATTTAATCCTCACAAATATATTAAAATTTTTTTGTAAATATCTTTAGTTATTCACAATATTAAACATGTTAATAAAATTATACATATTTCTTAATAATTAATAATTGCCAGTATTATTATTAAATAACAATATTTTTACATATATAAGTAATTTATAATCAGTTTATAAGATGTGTGTAAAAGTTAATTATCGCAATTAACAGGATATAATACTATTACAAACATATATTATTAATTATATGACTCCTATTGAAAAAGTAATAAGGAAAAATGATACAAACGTAAATCCAATATGGATTATGAGGCAAGCAGGTAGGTATTTACCTGAATTTAGAGAAATAAGATCTAAAAATAATGATTTTATTAAACTGTGTCTCAATGAAAATTTATCTTCTGAAATAACATTACAGCCCCTAAAAAGATTTAATTTAGACGCTGCAATAATATTTTCTGATATTTTAATTTTACCTTATGGGTTAGGACAAAAAGTAAAATTTGAAAAAAATTTTGGGCCCAAATTAGATAAATTAAATTTAAATGAAATGGTTAAAGTTGATGAAATAGATTTTATCGAAAGAGTACATCGTGTTTATAAAGCTATAAACAAAGTAAGTTCAAATATTATTTTAAAAGAAAAAAATACAATTGGTTTTGTTGGTGCTCCATGGACACTTTTGGTTTATATGATTAACCAACAATCACCAAAAAAAGAATTAAAAAAAGATTTTTTTAAAGATAATTTTTTAATAAATAGAATTTTACAAATTATAGAAAAATTTTTAAAAATTCATATTAAACATCAAATTGATAACGGTGCAAATATAATTCAAATTTTTGATAGTTGGGCTGGTCTATTAAACGAAAAAGATCTACCAAATTATATATATACTCCTACTCTAAATCTTGTTAATTATGTTAAATCTTTAAATATACCTGTAGTATGTTTCCCTAGAGAAATAAAAAATTATAAAGAGTTCTGTGAAATTGTAAATCCAGATGTAATTAATATTGACTATAATGTAGACCCCAAAGAAATAGTTAAGAATATTAAAATACCGATCCAAGGGGGATTAGATCCTAAAATTTTATTGACAGATATAAATAATGTAAAGAAAGAAACTACAAGATATTTAGAAATTTTTAAAGATCATCCATATATATTTAATCTTGGACATGGCGTATTGCCTGAAACTAATCCAGAGATGGTAAAAAATTTGGTTCAAACAGTTAAAGAATATAAATGAAAAAAGCTGTAATTTTATTTAATCTAGGTGGCCCAGATAAATTGGAAAATGTTGAGCCTTTTTTATTTAATTTATTTAATGATCCAGCAATTTTAAATTTACCAAGTTTAATTAGATTCCCATTAGCAAAATTAATAGCGAATAGAAGAGCCCCAACAGCAAAAAAAATTTACCAAGAATTGGGTGGATCCTCTCCTATTTTAAAATTAACTAAAGAACAAGCCTTCTCTTTAGAGACAAAACTAAATCAAGATGATGAATTGAATAATTATAAATGTTTTATTGTTATGAGATGCTGGCACCCAAGAGCAAAAAATGTAGTAAGAGAAGTGTTTAATTATAATCCAGATGAGGTAATATTGATGCCACTGTATCCACAATATTCTGCTGCAACATCTGGTTCATCTTTTAAAGAATGGAATGATATTTGTAAAAAAAACAATTTTAAAGTCAAAACCAGCACAATTTGCTGTTATCCAACTGATGAAAATTTTGTTGAAGCACACAAAAATGAAATAATAAAAAAAATAAAAAGTTTAAATAATTTTAAATTAATATTTTCTGCTCATGGGTTGCCTGAAAAAAATATTAAAAAAGGTGATCCTTACCAATGGCAAGTAGAACAATCAGTTGATAAAATTACCAAATCTTTAAACATTAAAAATTTAGATTGGATATTAAGTTACCAAAGTCGAGTTGGACCATTGAAGTGGATTGGACCATCCACTGAAGATACAATTATAGAAAATTCAAAATTAGGCAAACATATCGTTTTAGTACCAATTGCATTTGTATCTGAGCACTCAGAAACTCTAGTTGAGCTAGATATAGAATATAAAGAATTAGCTGATAAATATGGTTGTAAAAATTATTCTAGAGTACCAGCACTTGGAATCAACAAAGATTATATACGAGCAATGGCAAATTTAATAATTAACAAACAAAATTATAATTTTAATGGAAAGCTTTACCCACCAAAGATACAATGTCCTAATCAGTTTAAAAAATGTCCTTGTTTAAGTTATGAATAGTTATTTATTATTTAAAAGCTTACACTTAATAGCGGTTATTTCTTGGATGGCTGGTCTTTTATATCTTCCTAGAATTTTCGTTTATCATTCTCAAAATAATGACGAGCCATTGATTTCAGATGTATTTAAAATTATGGAGAAAAAACTTTTTTTTTTCATAATGACTCCTGCAATGATTTTATCTTGGATATTTGGATTCTTACTAATACATGAAATAGGTTTTGAACAATTGGGGCAAAAGTGGATGATTTTAAAACTAGTTTTTGTCGTTATTTTAACCTTGTATCATTTTTATCTTGGAAGAATACTTGGACAATTCAAATTAGATATCAATAAGCATTCTCATAAGTATTACAGATTAGTTAATGAAATTCCCACATTATTGCTTATTTTGATCATATTTGTTGTAATATTTAAGCCTATCTAGGGTTGAATAATTTAAATTAGTATATATATTCTAAGTATTATTAAGTCCTTAATAATTTAAATCATGAACATTCAAGAATTAAAACTAAAATCATCTGAACAGCTTATTACACAAGCAGAAGAACTTGGTATTGAGAATGCCAGTACGTTAAGAAAACAGGAAATACTTTTTGCTATTTTAAAAAAAGTAGCCGAAAAAGAGGAAATAACTGGTGCTGGTGTTTTACAATTACTCCAGGATGGATTTGGTTTTTTAAGAGCAATGGAATCTAATTATTTACCTGGACCAGATGATATTTATGTAAGTCCAAGTCAAATAAGAAAATTTGGTTTAAGAACCGGTGATACTGTTGAGGGACCAGTTAGAGCTCCCAAGGAGGGTGAAAGATATTTTGCATTATTACAAGTTAGTAAAATTAACTTTGAGGAACCAGACAAATCGAGACATAAAATTGCGTTTGATAACCTAACACCGCTTTATCCAGATAAGCAATTAGTGATGGAGGTAGAGACAACAAAGATCGAGAAAAAACCAGATCTTACTCCTAGATTAATTGACTTAGTGAGCCCAATTGGAAAAGGACAACGTTCAATTATTATTTCACCTCCTAAGGCGGGGAAGACTATGATTTTACAAAGTATTGCTAACTCAATAGCAAAAAATTATCCAGAATGTTACTTGATTGTTCTCTTAATTGATGAAAGACCTGAAGAAGTAACTGATATGCAAAGAACTGTAAAGGGTGAGGTTATTAGTTCAACATTCGATGAACCAGCGCAGAGGCACGTGGCTGTAGCGGAAATGGTAATTGAAAAAGCAAAAAGATTAACAGAACATAAAAAAGATGTGGTGATACTTTTAGATTCTATAACTAGACTCGGAAGAGCTTATAATGCTGTAATACCAAGTTCTGGTAAAGTTTTAACAGGAGGAGTTGATGCTAATGCATTACAAAGACCAAAAAGATTTTTTGGAGCAGCCAGAAATATTGAGGAAGGTGGATCTTTAACTATCATTTCCACAGCATTAATTGATACTGGTAGCAGAATGGATGAAGTGATTTTTGAAGAATTTAAAGGAACAGGAAATAGCGAAACAGTGCTTGATAGAAAAATTGCTGATAAAAGAATTTATCCAGCAATAGATATCACAAAATCAGGAACTAGAAGGGAAGAGCTATTATTTGATAAAAATGACCTGCAAAAAATGAACGTATTAAGAAGAATTATAGCCCCAATGGGAACGATGGATGCTATAGAATTCATTAGTTCAAAATTAAAAGATACTAAAAATAATTCTGAATTTTTTAACTCAATGAATAAACCTTCTTAAGAAGAAAGTTGTGTTAAACTACTATTTATATGAATTTAGTAGATAAAATTAAAGTTCTAAATAACTATTTACAGACAAAAAATTTCAATAAAGTTATAGAAGGTGGAAAAAAAATTTTAAAAAAAATTCCAAACAACGACTACCTTTTAAACTTAATTGGGATGGCGTATCAAGGCAAATCTCAATACTTAAATTCAATTAGGTTTTTTGAAGAATCTTTAAAACAAAACCCAAACAACATTGCGGCAATGAATAATTGTGCTAACTCTTTTAAAGCTTTTGGTGCTTTTGAAAGAGCAAAAGAATTATACGAAAAAATTATTAATAAGGATCCAAATTATATAAGAGCCTACAATAATTTAGCAAATCTTAAAACATCTTATAACGATTATAATGGAGCAATTGAATTATATAAAAAGGCCATAGACTTATCAAAAAAAAATAAACAAGTACCCACATCGACTACTTTAGATTTTATGTTTTCATTAGCTGTTGCGTATCAAGGCTTTAATAAAATTGAAAAATCAAAAGAAGTTATTGAGGAAATATTATCCTTAGATTTCTCCCACGCTGGAGCACACAAGTTAAAAAGTTCGATGATAAAATATTCTAATGAAAACAAGGAGTCTATTGATCATTTAAAAAAGATGGAATTATTAAATGATAATGAGAAATTAACTGATAATAAAAAAATTGATTTATTTTTCTCTTTAGGAAAGGCTTATGAAGATATCAAAAGTTTTGATAAATCTTTTTATTATTTGAATGCAGCCAACAAACTAAGACATGAAAAGTATGGATCAAATATAGACAATGAAAAAAAATTATTTGAGCACATAATTAAAATTTTTGAAAAAATAAATTTAGAGGAAAACCACTCAGATATACCCTCAAAAAAGATAATTTTCATTTGTGGTATGCCTAGATCTGGCACAACATTAACAGAGCAAATTGTATCAGCTCATAATGATGTTTATGGTGCAGGTGAATTAGTTTATTTACAAAGAGTGATACAAAAGAATTTTTATCACGATTCTAAACTTGATAAACAAAGAATTAAACAAATTAAAGATATCTCTAAAAATATAATATCTACTGAATATTTAGAACATTTTAATATATATAATATTAACCAAAATGTGATTACTGATAAAGCTCCTCAAAATTTTAGATGGCTTGGCTTTGTTAAACTTTTTTTTCCAAATAGCAAAATACTACATTGTAGTAGAAATTCGAAAGATAATTGTTTATCTCTTTTTAAAAATAGCTTTGCATCAGCAATGATGAATTGGTCTAATAATCCGAGTGATATAGCAAAGTATTATAATATTTATGAGGAATTAATGAAATTTTGGAAAAGTAAAATTCCTGAATTTATTTTCGATGTTGAATATGAAAAGCTTGTAACTAACAAAAATGATGAAATTAAAAAGATACTAAAATTTTGTGACCTTACATGGGATGAAAAATGCTTGAATCATGAAAAAAATAGTAAGACACCAATTAAAACTGTTAGTGCTGCACAAGCAAGGAGACCTATTTATAGTAGTTCTTTAAATAGCAATATTAATTTTGATAAACACTTAGATGAAATGTTTAAGATATTGAAATAAATTTTTAAATCTAACATTAATCGTGTATCATTAGTTTATAATATGACTATTTACGCTTTATCATCGGGCCCGGGTGTATCTGGAGTAGCAATAATTAGAATTTCAGGACCAGAAGCTTCAAAAGTGATTAAATCTCTCACAGGAAAAGAAATTCCGCATCCTAGAGTGGCCACCCTTCGAAAAATAAACAATATCAACACTTCTGAGCTTATCGATCAAGGCGTTATAATATGGTTTCCAGGCCCTCAGAGCTACACAGGCGAGGATATTGCCGAAATCCATGTGCACGGAGGAAAAGCTGTAGTTTTAGCTGTTCAAAACGAGATTTCAAAAATTAAAAATTGTAGATTAGCTGAGCCTGGAGAATTCACAAAGCTTGCATTTCAAAATGGGAAAATAAATTTGCTTAAAGCCGAGAGTATAGCGGACTTGATATCTGCTGAAACTGAAATTCAAAGATTACAAGCTGTTAAAATCATGAGAGGAAAATCTTCAGAGAAATTTAATGAGTTACGAGAAAAATTATTGAAAATTTTATCTTTTGTTGAGGCGAAAATAGATTTTCCTGAAGAAGATCTACCAGAAGATAATTTAAAAAAAATAAAACAAGAGTCTGCAAATGTATTAAATGAGATTAATAAAATATTAAATGATCAAAAAGTTGGAGAGATAATTCGTGAAGGTTTTAAAATTGCAATCGTAGGACCAACTAATGCAGGTAAATCAAGTTTATTAAATAATTTATCTAACAGAGAGGTTGCTATAGTTTCTGAGATAGCTGGCACAACGAGAGATGTTGTTGAAACGCATTTAAATATAGATGGGTATCCTGTTATTATTTCTGACACAGCGGGTATAAGAGAGTCAAAAGATGAAATCGAAAAAAAGGGAATAAGATTATCTCTAAAAAAAGCTGAAAATGCTGACCTAAAATTAGTAGTAGTTGATGCTAAAAGTATTGATTTAAGCGGTTTTTTGAATGATTTGTTAAAAAATGATGCAATTCTTGTTGTTAATAAATCTGATTTAATAAAAGATAAGTTAGACCCAGAAATTCTTAAACTTAATCACGTTTTAATTTCATTAAAAGACAACTCAAACATTGATGAGTTGATCAAAAAAATTAAAAACTATTTAAGAGATAAATTCATAACTGAGGAGGATATTTTAATCACTCGAGAAAGACATAGACAACATTTGATTCAGTGCGTAGATCATTTGAAAAACTTTTCAAATAAAAATGACAAAAAAGATTTTGACAAAGCAGCTGAGGATTTGAGGTTAGCAACTAGACATTTGGGAATGATCGTTGGTAAAGTCGATGTAGAAGAGATATTAGGTAGTATTTTCAACGATTTTTGCATTGGGAAATAAAAGCAATTTTGCTGTATTTTTAGGCCTTTTTTTTCGATTTTCATTGATAAATATAGCTTATTTAAGAAAAAAAACTGAAATCTTGTAAATATTCTAATCGAATATAAATTTAGATCATGAAAAAAGATTTATCATATGATGTGGTAGTAATTGGTGGGGGTCACGCGGGATGTGAGGCAGCAGCAGCATCAGCTCGACTTGGAATTAACACTGCCCTATTCACTCACAATAAAAATACCATAGGAGAAATGTCATGTAATCCTGCTATTGGCGGTTTAGGTAAAGGTCATTTGGTAAGAGAAATTGATGCTTTAGATGGGGTTATGGGTGATGTTGCCGATAAGTCTGGAATACAGTTTAGACTGTTAAATAGAAGTAGAGGTCCAGCAGTAAGAGGACCAAGAACTCAATCTGATAGATCGTTATATCGAAAATTTATGCAAGAAAAACTTGTAAACTATTGTAATTTAAGCATTTTTTCTGATCCTGTAATTAAGTTTATTTTTAATAATAATGAAATAAGTGGATTTATAACATTAAAGGGTAATAAAGTAAGTTGTAACAAGTTAATACTTACAACGGGCACATTTTTAAACGGCTTGATACATATTGGTGATGAAAGAACTCCTGCTGGTAGATTTAATGAAAAACCAAGCACTGGTTTAAGTGAACAGTTAGAGAAATATAATTTTAAAATAGGTAGACTAAAAACTGGGACACCACCAAGGTTAGATTCTAGAAGTATTAATTTTGAAAAATTGGAAAAACAATTTGCAGATGATGATCCTTATTTTTTTTCTTTCTTAACAAAAAAAAATCTAAACAAACAAGTATCGTGCTCTATGACCTATACCAATGAAAAGGTTCATAAGATTATAGAAAAGAATTTATCTAAAAGTGCAATGTACTCTGGTAGCATTCAAGGTGTTGGTCCAAGATATTGTCCCTCAATAGAAGATAAGATAGTAAAATTTGCGGATAAGACCAGACATCAGATATTTTTAGAGCCAGAGGGCCTGAATGATAATACAATCTACCCAAATGGCATATCAACATCTCTACCCGAGGTTGTGCAATGCGAAATACTCAATAATATCAATGGTTTAGAAAATGTTAAAGTGATTAGGCCAGGATATGCTATAGAATATGATTACGTAGACCCTAGAGAACTCTTTTTAACATTGGAGACTAAGAAAATAAAAAACCTATATCTTGCAGGTCAAATTAATGGAACCACAGGATACGAAGAGGCTGCAGCCCAAGGTCTTATAGCCGGGATTAATGCTGCTCTCTCACTTAAAAAAATGGAGCCTTTTATCCTTGATAGATCAGATGCTTATATTGGAGTAATGATCGATGATTTAGTAACCAAGGGTGTTGCTGAGCCCTATAGAATGTTTACATCTAGAGCTGAATATAGATTAAGTCTTAGATCAGACAACGCTGACTTAAGACTTACACACAAAGGAATTAACATTGGTTTAATTTCAAATAATAGAAAAGAGATATTTGAGGATAAATTTCAAAAATTGAGCAAAATATCATTGCAGATGTCTAATTTGAATATTTCTCCCTCTAAAGCCTCAAAATTTGGAATTAAAATTGCTAAAGATGGTGTTTTTAGAACAGCTGAAGAAATATTAACTCAAAAAGACGTTAATATGAGTAAAATTAGAGATATTTGGCCTGAAATTCTTAATCATGGTGCTGAAATTGATGAACAGATAGAGATTAACTCCCATTACAGAGGATATTTGAAAAAGCAGAAGGCTGATATTCTAGCATTTAAAAGAGATGAAAATTTATCTATTCCTGATAATATTGATTATGACCAATTTTCAGGTCTTTCTAACGAAGTTAAGGCAAAATTTAAGGAAATAAGGCCCAAAACTATGGGGCAAGCTCTAAGAATAGATGGTATCACTCCTGCAGCTGTATATATTTTGTTGTCACACGTCAAAAGAAAGTCTATTAAGCATATAGCTTAATGGAACAAGAAATTTTAAATTCTTACTCAAGACTCAATGATTTGAATGTTTCACGTGAAACATTTTTAGACTTCGAAAATTATATATCTATGATTTTAGAAAAAAATAAAAAAATTAATATAATTAGCCAAAAAACAGCATCAAAAAAGACTATAATTGATCGTCATATAATAGATTCTGCACAAATTATTGATTTTGTTGATTTAAATAGCAATACAACTACAGATTTAGGCTCTGGTGGAGGTATGCCAGGTATCATTGTAGCTATTATACTTAAAAACATGAAAAATAATATGAATGTGCACCTTTATGAAAAAAGCTATCATAAAAGCCATTTTTTAAAAGAAGTTTCAGATAAATTAAATTTAAATACAAAAGTTTTTCAAAAAAATATTTTTGAAATTAAAAATTTAGAAACAGGAACGATTATGTCAAGAGCATTCAAACCAATGCCAGTAATCTTGGATTTAGTATATGGAAATTTTTCTAAATATAAAAATTTAATTTTTTTTATGGGCAAGAGTGGAAAAAAAGTTTTTGAAAATTCTAAAAAAAATTGGGAGCTTGAATACGTAGAAAAAAAAAGTTTAACAAACAAAGATTCTTTCTTGATAAATATTAAAAAAATTAAAAAAAAAAATTAAATGCAAATTATTTCTGTCATTAATCAAAAGGGAGGGGTAGGGAAAACAACTACCGTGATAAATCTGGCAGCTGGATTGTCTCAACAAAATAAAAAAATATTAGTAATTGACCTTGATCCACAAGGAAATGCAACAACAGGTCTAGGACTATCTAATATGGATAACTCAAGTGATACTATCTATGGAGTATTAAATGGAGCTAAAGAAATAAAAGATGTAATAAAAAAAACACAGTTTGAAAATTTGGATATTATTACCTCTAATGTTGATTTATCTGGTTTGGAGGTTGAAACCGCTGACGATAGTAATAGGGCATTTATATTAAAGGTCAAATTAACCGCATATTTAAACAATTCTAGAGGAATTTATGATTATGTACTGATTGATTGCCCTCCTTCCTTAAGTTTATTAACGGTGATGGCTCTTGTAGGTTCAAATTCATTATTAGTACCACTTCAGACAGAATTTTTTGCTCTTGAGGGGCTGACACAATTAATAAAAACAATTGAAAGAATTAAAGTAAGCTTGAATCCTGATTTAAAAATCAGAGGTATACTTTTAACAATGTATGACAAAAGAAATAAGCTATCTTCGCAAGTTGAGAAAGAAGCTAGGGATTATTTTAGTGAAAAAGTATATTCAACAGTCATCCCAAGGAATGTTAGATTATCAGAAGCTCCATCACATGGAATGCCAGTTTTAGTTTATGACAAATCCTGCCCTGGCAGTAAATCTTACTTCAATTTTACCGACGAATTTTTAAATCAAGAGGCAACAATAGGAAGTGCAGCGTAATGGACAAAATAAAAAAAGGATTAGGAAGAGGCCTTTCATCTTTGATTGGTGAAACTAAAGTTGAGTCACAAAAAAATCTTTTACCAATTAGTGATTTAATGCCTAACAAATATCAGCCTAGGAAAATTTTTGATGAAGCTAGTTTAGAAGATTTAACTAATTCAATAAAAGAAAGAGGCATGATACAACCCATCATAGTTAGAAAATCAAATCAAGACAAATCAAGATTTGAAATAATTGCTGGGGAGAGAAGATGGTTAGCAGCTCAAAGAGTTGGTCTCCATGATGTTCCAGTCGTAATAACCGAGGCTGATGATTTAAAATCCTTAGAATTTGCGATCGTTGAAAATGTTCAAAGACATGATTTAAATCCTCTTGAGGAGGCACAGGGATACAAAAAATTAATAAATGAATTCTCTTATGACCAAGAAAAAGTATCAAAATTTATAGGAAAAAGTAGAAGCTATATTGCAAATTCCTTAAGACTTTTAACTTTGCCTGAGGATGTAATAAAATTAATTGAAAACCAAAAATTAAGTGCAGGCCATGCTAAAGTTTTAGTTGGTCTTGAAAACGCAAGCTTTGTAGCAACCAAAATTGTAGAAAAAAAACTTTCAGTAAGACAAGCTGAAAACTTTGTAAAAATCTTTAAAACAAAAAAAAATAAACTAAAAGACCAAAAAGACCCAAATATTAGAGAATTAGAAAATTCGTTGTCTGAAAAAATAGGCATTAATGTATTAATTAAAAATAATAAAAGAAATAAAGGAACTATAACTTTTTCATATAAAGAAATTGATCAATTAAATAAAATTATCGAAATAATTAAGTCAAACTATTAGGATGTCCTATTGTCTCTAATATAAAATTATTAGTGATTTCATTTGAAAGTGTTGAATTTTTCTTTATCAAAAGTTCAAGATTGTTAATTTTTTTAATTAAGTTAACAATATCATCTATTGATAAAATATTTAATTGTCTTTTTATTATTTCTTTATCTTTCCAAAAAATTGGAGGCTTGTAGGATGATATAACTTTGTCTTGGTTTGTATCTTTTTCAATTTGTGTTTTTAGTTTTTTGAGTCTTTTTAGCTTATACAATAAAGATTTTATTATTAAAATATTGTCTTCAAAGGAAGAGTTATTTTCATTCAGAATATTAATAGTTTTTTTTTTATTTTTCAGCAAACAATAATCTGTTAATTCCGATATAGCAAATTCTTCTGTTGAACTAGTAAGTTTAAGAATTTCACTTAATTCAATTGGTATGTTTTTTTTATTAAAATTTTTAATTTTATTAAGTTCATTATTTAAATTTACTCGGTTTCCTTTTGACTTTTCAACTATGTAGTTTGTATTTTGTGATGAAATTTTAATGTTATTTTTTTTAAAAAAATCTAACGCAAGTGATAATAAGGATTGAGTAGTGTC
>CACJED010000007.1 GCA_902592285.1 uncultured Pelagibacteraceae bacterium
AAAAATTACCTGTGAGAGGACAAAGAACTAGATGCAATGCTCGAACAAGAAAAGGTAAAGCTATAGCAATAGCTGGAAAGAAATTAACACCACTTAAAAAATAAAAATGGCAAAAACAGAAAAAACAGAAACTAAAGAACAAAAAGTAGAAAAATCTATTAAAAAAGTAAATAAAAGTTCTTACTCAAAAAAAAAGAAAACTAAAAAAAATATATTAAATGGTATTGCGTATGTACAATCAACATTTAATAATACAATTATCTCAATAGCGGATACAAATGGAAATGTTATTTCATGGGCGTCTGCAGGACAAAAAGGTTTTAAAGGATCAAGAAAGTCAACACCGTATGCTGCTCAAATAGCCGCCGATTCTGCAGCATCAAAAGCTTTAGATTACGGAATGAAAACCTTATCTGTAGAAATAAAAGGCCCAGGATCTGGAAGAGAAACTGCTTTAAGGGCATTACAAGCAAGAGGTTTTAAAATTTTATCTATAAAAGATACAACCCCGATGCCACACAATGGTACAAGACCACCAAAAAAAAGGAGAGTTTAATGGAAACTGAAAATGTTAATGTTAAAAATTGGAAATCATTAATTAAACCTGCAAAATTAGATGTGAAGATAAGTGATGATCTTACTCATGCAAAAATTATAGCAGAACCATTAGAGAAAGGTTATGGTTTAACATTAGGCAACTCATTAAGAAGAATATTGCTTTCATCTATTCGAGGGGCTGCAGTTACTTCAATCCAAATTGATGGAGTTTTACATGAGTTTACTTCAATCAAAGGTGTACGGGAAGATGTAACAGATATAGTACTTAATGTTAAATCTTTAGCATTAAAATGTTCTGCAGAAGGAACTAAAAAATTAGTTTTAGACGCAAAAGGTCCAGGTGAAATAAAAGCTTCTGATATTACAACTGTTGCGGATGTTGAAATTTTAAATCCAGATTTAGTTATTTGTAACTTAGATGAAAATACAAATTTTCATATGGAAATGAATATAAATACTGGAAAGGGTTATGTTCCAGCTGAATTAAATAAACCTGAGGAACCACCACTAGGTTTGATTGCAATTGACTCATTATATAGTCCCGTTAAAAAAGTTTCATATTCAGTTAGTACTGCCAGAGAAGGAAAAGCTCTAGATTATGATAAACTTACAATGGAAGTTGAGACAAACGGTTCTATTTCTGCCGAAGATGCAGTAGCTTATTCTGCTCGTATATTTCAAGATCAATTAAAAATGTTTATTAATTTTGATGAACCAGTTGAAGCCCCAGTAAAAGAAGTTTCAACTGAGCCAGAATTTAATAAAAACTTGTTAAGAAAAGTCGATGAACTCGAACTTTCTGTAAGATCAATGAATTGTTTGAAAAATGATAATATAATTTATATTGGAGATTTAGTGCAAAAGTCAGAAGGTGAAATGTTAAGAACTCCTAATTTTGGAAGAAAATCTTTAAACGAGATTAAAGAGGTTTTGACAGGAATGTCTTTATATTTAGGTATGGAAATCCCTAATTGGCCACCAGATAATATTGCTGAAATGTCTAAAAAATTGGAGGAAGCAATCTAATGAGACATGGAATGGCAAACAAGAAGTTAAACAGAACTTCTGAACATCGTAAGGCATTACTAAAGAATATGCTAAATTCCTTAATAAAATATGAACAAATTAAAACTACATTGCCAAAAGCTAAATTTTTAAAACCTCAAGCAGACAAAATAATAACATTAGGAAAAAAAGAAACTCTCCAAACGACAAAAATGTTAATTTCTTCATTACAAGATATTAAATCTGCTAATAAGGTAAAAAAAACTCTTTCTAAGAGATACGAAAAAAGAAATGGCGGGTATACAAGAATAATTAAAGCAGGATTTAGATATGGTGATAATGCACCTATGGCAATAATTGAATTTGTGGACAGAGATGTTGAGGCTAAAAGAGTTGATAAAAAGAAAAAAGAACCAGCTAAAAACACTGAAAAAACAGAAGACAAAAAAGCAGCTTCAGCCTAATATAAACCTTCAATAATGAATAAGAGATTTATCGTTGACTCAACGTGTAATAATATGCGTTTTGATAGATGGTTAAGATCAAAATTAGGAAATATTCCACAAAGTTTAATTGAAAAAACATTAAGATCAGGAAAGATAAAAATAAATAAAAAAAAAGTCAAAAGTTCATTTAAAATTAAAACTCACGATGAGGTAGTTTTATTTAATTTTAATTTTAAAGAAAAAATAAAATTAAAAAAAAGTAAATTTTTACCAACAAATGATGTAATTAAATCAAATGAAGATTTGATAATTGATGATAATAGCAATTTTATTGTATTAAATAAAAAATCAGGAATTTCTGTTCAAGGTGGAACTAAATCTAAAAAAAATCTTGTTGATATTTTTTCAAAAAGTGAAATTTTTCAAGGAACAAAACCTTATACAGTACATAGACTGGATAAAGATACCTCTGGTGTATTTATCATGGCAAAGAATAGACAAACTGCACAATTACTTACTTCTTTATTTAGATTAAGAAAAGTACATAAAACTTATTTAGCAATATGTAATGGTCAATTAGAAAAAAATTCCGGAGAATTAATTGATAAATTAATACGTTATGATAATGGAAAAAAAATAATTGAAAAAGCTAAAACAATTTTTAAAGTTATCGATAAAAATTCAAACTCAAGTTTAGTTGAGATGAAGCCTATAACAGGAAGAAAACATCAATTAAGAAAGCAACTATTTAATATTGGTCATTCTATATATGGAGATAATAAATATAAATCTTTATTTTCAAACAAGGGTATAAATAAAAATTTGATGCTTCATTCTTATCAAATTAAATTTATGATAAATGACAAAAAATATACTTACAAAGCTTTACTCCCAGATTATTTTAAAAAATTATTAAATATTAAAAGACTTGACTTTTCAAATTTGAAATAAAAATTTTAATTAACTTATCATCTAATTCATTATAATCTTGATTGTTTATTTTCGTTAAACTAGTGACACCTTTATTTTTAATACCACAAGGTATTATAGATTCGTATTTTTTAAGATTATTGTTTATGTTTATTGAAAATCCATGATACGCAATCCATTTACTTACTCTTACACCGATTGCAGCTATCTTTTTAATATCTATTTTATCATTGTACCAAATTCCTATATTTTCTTTATCTGCAAATGTGCTTATTCCATAGAATTCGATAGTCTCTATAATTGTTTTCTCAACTAATGATATAAATTTTCTAATGTCTTTATTTCTTTTTTTTAAATCAATAACAAAATAACAAATTAACTGCCCTGGTCCGTGATATGTAATTTTTCCACCACGATTAGTTTCAATAATTTTTATTGATTTATCTAAAATTTCATTTTTTTTATAACTTTTTCCAGCTGTATAAATTTCTTCGTGTTCGAGAATCCACACTAAATCTCTTGACTTATCTTGACTTAAATCTAAAACACGTTGCTCCATAAATTCAATAGCATCCTTGTATTTTATTGGATTTTTCGACTTTTTAATCTCTATATTCATTTAAAAATTGTATTCTTTCTATTTTGTATTAAAAGATCCGACTGAATAACAGGAATATTTATGACTTTAATTAAAAAAATTAAAGATAAAAAAGTCAATTTTGAATTTAATAAAGAATATATCAAAGTTGTAACTGATAAAATTGCTTCAAATGATGCTCTATTTATAACTAATTCTTTTAAAGAAATGCATCCAGCTGATGCAGCTGATATAATCGAACATCTTAGTCAAAATGACAGAGAAAATTTAATTAAACTGAATAATTTTAAAATAGATCCAGAAGTATTTATTGAATTAAATGAGTCTGTTCAATCTGAAATTATAAAATTTCTCTCCTCAGAAGCTATTGTAAGAATTTTAAAAAATCTTGAATCTGATGATGCAATAGCAATTTTAGAGAACGTCGATGAAAAAGATAAAAATTCTATTTTAGGAGCATTGCCACCAAAAGATCGTTTTGCATTACTCGAGGGACTTAGTTATCCTGAGGATAGTGCTGCTAGAATAATGCAGAGAGAATTTACTGCAATTCCTAGTAATTGGTCTGTTGGTCAAACTATAGATTATCTGCGAGAAAACAGAGATTTGCCAGAACAATTTTTAGAAATTTATATAGTTGATGAGAATTTTAAGCCAATTGGTACTGTGCCATCATCTAAAGTCTTGAGAACTGCCAGAGAAACAAAAATGTCATCAATTATGGATGACACTACTTTTTTAATCCCAGTTGATATGGATAGAGAAGAAGTTGGTAATTTATTTGAAAACTATAATTTAAATTCAGCATGTGTTGTAGATAAAACAAATAAGTTAGTAGGCATGATCACATCTGATGATGTATTAACTGTTCTAAAAGAAGAAGCAGAGGAGGATGCATTAAGATTAGCCGGAGTGGGTGATGAAGAAATTACAGACGGTGTTGTAAAAAAAACAAAAAGAAGATTCAATTGGTTATTACTGAATTTATTTACGGCATTTTTGGCGACTTGGTGCATTAGTTTGTTTGGAGCAACAATTGAACAAATGGTAGTATTAGCTTTCTTAATGCCCATTGTTGCTTCTATGGGAGGGAACGCTGGTATGCAAACTTTAGCTGTCGCAGTTAGAACTATAGCAACTAACGATTTAACTCAAAATAATTTTTCATCAACAGTATTCAAGGAATTTTCTATTGGAATTTTAAATGGAATTATTTTTGCAGCAATAAGTGCTTTTATTGTTCAAATTTGGTTTCAAGATAATATACTTTCATTTATTATTGCTATATCAATGGTACTAACTATGATTATAGCAGGATTGTTTGGCATTTTAGTTCCTTTTACATTAAAGAAAATGAATATTGATCCAGCTATTGCATCCAGTGTTTTTGTAACAACAATCACAGATGTAATTGGATTTGTATCTTTTTTAGGAGTTGGAGCTTACTTTTTGTAAATTAAACATTATCAATTAATCTTACATTATTTAAGTAGTAAGCAATAAATAATCTTGAATTATTTTTTTTTTTTGTAATTTTTAAATTTTGAATATTTCTGAATTCTAAATAATCAATTTGAATTTTAAAATTAATTTCAAGTTGTTTTTTTTGCTTAATTAAAAAATCTAAAATATTTCTTTTACTATGCAAAACTCTTTTAATATTTTTTAATTTTTTGTATATTTTTGCTGCTGTATTTTTATTTGATTTGCTTAATAATATATTTCTTGATGATAATGCTATCTTATTTTTATCACGTATTGTTCTACAAGGAATAATTTTTGTTTTATACTTTTTTTCTAAAAAATTTTTAACTAAGTATAATTGTTGAAAATCTTTTTCTCCCATAAATATTTTTTTTGGATTTATAATTTTTGTAAATATATTCATTACATCTAAAACTCCTTCAAAATGACCAATTCTGAATTTTGCACACAAAATTTTGTCCTTTTTATCTAGAGTAATCTTAGATTTATTATGATTTTTGTATATATCCTTAAATTTTGGAAGATATACAAAATCAACTTTTTTACTTTTTCTCAAAATTTTTAAATCATTTTTGATATTTCTCGGATAAGATTTAAAATCTTTTTTATTATTAAATTGCTTCGGATTTAAAAAAATACTTACAATTGTTTTTTTACAGAGTTTTTTTGATTTATTTATAAGTGATAAATGACCCCTATGTATTCCACCCATTGTAGGAACAAAACCTAAGTCATTAAATGGCCTTAATGATTCAATTAATGTTTTATTGTTAAATAAAATTTTCATTTGTATTTAAATATTTAATAAGTAAAACATTTAAATGATTAAACAAGCAATTATTCCTTTAGCGGGTCTAGGTACAAGACTACTACCTTTAACTAGTATTTTTGCTAAAGAACTTTTGCCCATTAATGGAAGGCCTGGAATTGAATATATTCTTGATGAATGTATAAATGCTGGCATTGAAGAAATAATATTCATTATATCCTCAAAAAAATTGATGATAAAAAAATATTTTTATAGTGATCAATTTTACAAAAAAATTATAAAAAAAAAGAAAGATAAAAGAATAATTGATGAGTATAAAAAAATATTAAAATACAAAAAAAAGATTAAATTTGTATATCAAAATATTCCAAAAGGCACTGGAGATGCTGTTCTCAGAACACAAAAATATATCAAGAATAAATATTTTTTAATGTTATTACCTGATGACTTAATAATCAAAAAAAATTGCTCTAAAGCTATGATAAGGATTCATCAAAAATATAAATCCTCAGTTATGGCCTCTATGACAGTAAAAAAAAATACTGTTTCAAGATGGGGCATATATAAAATAAAAAAAAAATTGAATAAAAAAAATTTTTATATAGAGGGTGTAATAGAAAAACCATCTATTAAACAAGCTCCATCAAATAAAGCTGTTATAGGAAGATATATATTGCCAAAAAAAATTTTTTCCAAAATTAAATCTTTAAAACCCATGAAAGGAAACGAAATACATATTACAGATGCTATCCAATTATTAATTGATAACAATGAAAAATTTATAGCACATAATTTTGAAGGCAAGTATCTTGATTGTGGAACAATGGATGGGTATATCAATTCCTCTAAAGTAATAGGTAAATTATGAAATTATGTATGATTGGAACAGGATATGTTGGTTTAGTAAGTGGTGTTTGTTTTTCCGACTTAGGTAATGAAGTAATATGTGTAGATAAAGATAAAAATAAAATTGATAATTTAAAAAAAGGAATTATTCCAATTTATGAACCTGGTTTAGAGGAATTAGTTTTAAAGAACTATAAAAATAAAAGGTTGAATTTTTCATCAAATTTAAAAGACTCTATAAAAAAATCAGATATAGTCTTTATATGCGTCGGAACTCCTACCAAAAAAAATTCTAATAGTGCTGATCTTACTCAAGTATTTTCCGCAGCAAAAGAAATTTCTAAATCTATAAATAAATTTAAAATTATAATAAATAAATCTACTGTTCCTGTGACAACTGGTGATGAAATTGAAAAAATTATATCTAGAAAAGTAAATAAAAAATTTTTTTCAGTTGCATCTAATCCTGAATTTCTAAGAGAAGGAGAAGCAATTAGAGATTTTATTTATCCAGATAGAGTTGTAGTAGGATCAAATGATAATAAATCCAAAAAAATACTAAAAAACTTGTATTCTCCATTAATTTCTAAAGGTGCAAAATATGTATCTACTAACAGAAGAGCAGCTGAACTGATTAAATATGCCTCTAATGCTTTTTTAGCTACTAAAATCTCATTCATTAATGAAATTGCTAATTTGTGTGAAAAAACAAACATTGACGTTGAGGATATCTCAATTGGTATTGGTCTTGACAAAAGAATTGGAAGTAGATTTTTAAGAGCTGGCCCTGCTTATGGTGGATCTTGTTTTCCAAAAGATACTAAAGCTATTGTTTCTACTGCTGATAAATTTAAAATAAATCTATCTATTATTAAAAGTGTAATTAAATCAAATAATCTAAGATCACATTTATTACTTAAACGACTAAACTTGATAATGAAAAATAAAATCAAAAATAAAACAATTTCATTTTTAGGAGTAACTTTTAAAGCAAATACTGATGATATGAGGGATTCATCTAGTCTAAAATTAATTCCCTATCTCTCTAAAAAAGGAGCCAAGATAAAATATTATGATCCCACTGGATCAAAAAAAGAATTTAAGAATTTGAAAAATGTTGAATTTTCAAGCACGATTCAAGAGTCAATTACAGGTTCAGATCTTGTAATAATTCATACAGAGTGGAATGACTTTAAATCAATTAATTTTAAAAAGTTTTCTAAAAACAAAAAATTAATTATTTATGATATGAGAAATATTTTTTCACCAACTAAAATTAAAAAAATTGGTTTAAAATATTTTGGTATTGGAAGATAACTTAATTTAATTCAAAAATAGCATCAACCTCTACAGATACTCCAAGTGGTAAACTATTTGCACTAACAGCAGCTCTTGTGTGCATTCCTGCATCACCAAATATTGATGCTATTAAATCTGAAGCGCCATTAATTACTTTTGGTTGTTCAGTAAAATCTTCGGTTGAATTAACATAACCTGTCAATTTAATACATGATTTAATTTTAGATAAATCGTCATTACATGCTATTTTAGCTTGAGCTATAATACTTAAGCCACATCTTTTAGCAGCTTCATATCCTTGCTCAGTTGTAAGATCATTTCCAATTTTACCTTTGATTAATTCACCATCGGCAGAAACAGAAATTTGTCCTGAGATATAAAGAAATTTACCTACTATTTTTGTTGCAACATAATTTCCTGCTGGTGCTTTTGCATCTGGCAGTTCTAATTTTAATTCTAAAATTTTTTTCTCAAAACTCATATGCAAAAATTATTTTTTACAAATTAAATCAGCAAGTGTGTTATTTTCACCTGTACAAGCTTTTCTTTTTGGCATTTTATCTTGAATAGTTGCACAACTTGTAAGCAAAATTATTATTAATATAGATGAAATTTTTTTAATCATTTTTTCCTTTTTTTGTTTTTTTTAGTTTTATCGTATTCTTTTCTTTTCTCAATAAGAATCAGTGCTTCTTCCATAGTTATTTCAGTTGGATCTTTTTCTTCAGGAATTGTGGCATTTAAAGATTTATATTTTATGTAAGGTCCATATTGACCTTTCATAATTCTAACTGGTTTTTTATCTTCTGGATGTTCTCCTAAATCCTTGATTATAGAAGAAGACATTCTACCAGGTTTTGCATCAGCTATTAATGTAATTGCTCTATTTAGACCTAAGGAAAAAATTTCTTCAACATTTTCGATTCTTGCAGATTTATTATCACATTTTAAATAAGGTCCAAATCTCCCAGTATTAAGAAATATATCTTTTTGATTTTCTGGATTAATTCCAAGAGACTTTGGAAGTGAACATAAAAATTTAGCTTTATCAATATCAATACTTTCTAAGGATATTCCTTTTGGAATTGAAACATTTTTAAGCAATTCATTTATATTGGATTTAGTTTTTTTTTTTGTTTTTTTTTTCTTTTTGGTTTTCTCTTCTTCTATATTTTCTTCTAAAACTTTTTCATATTGCAAGTATGGGCCAAATCTTCCGTTTTTGAGATATATATCTTTACCATTATTATGTTTTCCAATAAATTTAGGTTCAGCTAATTGTGACTGGGCAGCTGCTTTAGCTTTAGATAATGGTCTTGTAAATTTACAATCAGGATAGTTTGAACATCCTATAAATGCACCACCTCTAAAACTATTTTTTAAACTTAATGTACCAGAATTACATAATTGACATTTTCTTATTATATTTCCTTCATTATCTTTATCAAAAACTAAATCACCCAAACTATCATTCAAAAGATCTAAAACTTCTCGAGTTCTTTTTTCTTTAACTTCACTTACATTACTATTGAAATCCTTCCAAAATAGCTCCAAAACTTTAATCCAACTTTCTTTTCCTGTTGTAATCTCGTCAAGTTGATCTTCTAAACCTGCTGTAAAATTATAATCAACGTACCTTGAAAATAATTTTTCTAAAAAGGCAGAAATAAGTTTTCCTCTATCAGTTGGAAAAAATCTTTTGTTTGATATTTCTGCATATCCTCTATTAGCGATTGTCGAAATGATACTTGCATATGTAGACGGTCTACCAATCCCAAGTTCTTCAAGTTTTTTAACTAAACTAGCTTCAGAATATCTTGGTGGTGGCTGAGTAAAATGTTGCTCATCAATTAAAGAATCAATATTAACAGGTCCTTTTGACATTACCGGTAAAATACTTTCATCATCATCTTTACTTTGATTATTGTAAATTTTTAAAAAACCATCAAATTTAATTACAGAGCCACTCGCTTTACAAATCGTATCATTATTTTCTGATGCAAAAGTTATGGTATTTCTATCAAATTTAGCTGGCTCCATTTGTGAAGATAAGGCTCTACTCCAAATTAAATCATATAGCTTATTTTGATCTGTACTTAAATATTTGCTGATACTTTGAGGAGTTCTAATTATATCTGTAGGTCTTATTGCTTCATGAGCTTCTTGCGCATTTTTAGCTTTTTTTCCAGAATAATTTAAAATATTTTCAGGCACATAGTCTTTACCTATTTCTTTTTTTATATAATCTCTAAAGGCAGAGACGGCATCTTTAGACAAATTTGTTCCATCAGTTCTCATATAAGTTATCAATCCTATAGTTTCACCTTCAATTTCAATACCTTGATAAAGTTTCTGAGCAATTTGCATCGTTCTGGACGCACCAAAGCCCAATCTACTTGATGCTGTTTGCTGGAGTGTGGAGGTAGTGAATGGTCCTGAAGGGTTACGGCTCACTATTTTACTAGTGATATCTGAAATACTAAATTTTTTTTTATTGATACTTGATATAGCAACATTTATTTCATCTTTGCTTCGAAATGTAAATTTTTCAATTTTTTTATTATCTAATTGACTAATACTTGCTTTAATATTTTGTTTTTTTTGATCTGTAAATTGCACACTTAATGTCCAAAATTCTTCTGGTTTGAATGATTCTATTTGATGTTCTCTTTCAGTGATTAATTTCAATGCAACAGATTGGACTCTTCCAGCAGACTTTGAGCCTGGTAATTTTGTCCATAGTATTGGAGAAATGTTAAACCCAACTAAATAATCCAAAGCTCTTCTTGCCATATAAGCATCAACTAACAAAGGTTCAATTTGTCTTGGATTTTCAATACCGTGAATTACAGCTTTTTTTGTAATTTCATTAAAAACTACTCTTTCTATTTCTTTATCTTTCAAAAGTTTTTTCTCATTTAAATACTCTTTCACATGCCAAGCTATAGCTTCACCCTCACGATCAGGGTCGGTTGCTAATATAATTTTAGATGAATCTTTTGCAGCTTCAGTAATTTCTTTGAGATATTTTTTTGAAAAACTATCTACTTCCCACTCCATTTTGAAATTTTTATCTGGATCTACAGATCCATTTTTAGAGGGCAAATCTCTAATATGTCCATAACTAGCTAAAACTTTATATTCATTACCTAGATATTTATTTATAGTTTTTGCTTTAGCAGGACTTTCTACAATGACTAAATTCATAGGTTACAAACTAACCAAAAGAGTCAGATAGTCAAATTAATAAATTTTTGTCTTAGTTTCTTCTTTATTTTTCAATCTTTTAATATTTTCTCTATGAGTAAAAAATATTAAGACAAACATGATTGTAAAAAATATTACTTCATTAAATTGATTTAAAATTAATAAATAAATCGGTATAGACAAGGCTCCAGTTAAAGAAGACAGAGAAGAATATTTTGAAAGGAAAAAAATTATAAACCATGTAATACTAAAAACAATTCCAAAATGAAAATTTATAGCAAATAAAATTCCTACATAGGTAGCTACACCTTTGCCACCCTTAAACTTTAACCAAATTGGGAACACATGACCTAAGAAAGCACATAAAGAAGCAATATATAAAAAATCTTGGTAAAAAATTTTTACATAAATAACAGGAACCACAGCTTTTAAAACATCTAAAATTAATGTTGAATAACCAATAGTTTTGTTTCCAGTTCTTAGAGCATTGGTAGCTCCAATATTACCTGAACCAATTTTTCTTATATCTTTTTTTAAAAAGAATTTTGTTAGTATAAATCCAAATGGTATAGAACCCATAAAGTAGGAAATTATACCTATTAAAAATATATCCATATTATAGCTTAAATAATTCTTTGCCTTTTACAAATGTATTTGTAACTTTTCCTTGGAGTTTTTTATCTTCAATTGATGTGTTTTTTGATTTTGAAACTAATTTATCTTTTTTTACAATCCACGGTTTATCAATATCAACTATACAAAGATCAGCATCATTACCTATAGATAGATTGCCTTTATCAATCTTTAATATTTTTGCTGGATTTGATGTAAGAGCTTTAATAATAGTCTCAAGTTTGAGAGATTCATTATGGTATAATTCTAAACTCATAGATAAAAGTGTTTCTATTCCTGATGCACCTGTAGCTGCTTGAGCAAAAGTTAATCTTTTAGACTCTTCATCTTCTGGTTTATGATCTGAGACAATAACATCAATTAATTCATCCTTTAATCCTTGAACTAAAGCCAATCTATCTTCCTCTCTTCTTAATGGAGGCGATAACTTTAAAAAGGTTCTAAAATCTCCAATATCATTTTCATTTAAAGATAAATTATTTATAGAAACTCCGGATGTAAATTTAACAATTTCTTTTCTATGTTTAATTACCTCAATTGATTTTTGTGATGACAATTGAGATATATGATACCTACATTTGACTTTTTCTAATAGTGTTAAATCCCTTTCAATTAAAATTCTTTCAGCAATTTCAGGTATACCTGGCAATCCTAATTTTGAGGCGATTATGCCAGAATTAATCATACCATTTTTTGCAAGCTCATAGTCCTCTGCATGTTGCATGATTAGACAACCTAAATCTTTAGCAGAGTTCATTATTCTTGACATTAATCTTGGATTTTGAATTGTTTTTATTCCATCTGTGAAAGCAATTATTCCTTTATTTTGCAAAAGACCAAACTCAGTCATATTAGTACCTTCTATATTTTTAGTTAAAGAGGCACATGGAAAGATATTGATTTTAGACTTATCTCTCCCTCTTCTTTTCAAAAAATCCACAATGGACACATTGTCAATTATTGGATTTGTATTTGGCATAGTAACTACCGAAGTTACTCCTCCTGAAAGAGCTGCATTACTTAAAGTCCTGAAATTTTCTTTATATTCATAACCAGGCTCACCAACAAAAACTCTCATGTCAACTAATCCAGGAAAAATATATTTTCCTTTCAAGTCTATTGGTTTTTCTCTACTTGGAAGGTTGTTGGTATTTACTTTTTTTCCAACAGCTTCAATTTTGCCATCTTCGCTTATTATTAGCCCTCCAATTTCATTTATTGAATTATGAGGATCAACTATTTTTGCATTTATAAAATATTGTTTTTTCATTTATGTACAAAATATCTTTAAACAAGCCATTCTTACAGCTACACCTAACTCGACTTGCTCTTTAATTACACTTTTATTAATATCATCTGCCAGCATAGTATCTATTTCTATACCTCTGTTCATTGGCCCAGGATGCATAATTAATGCATCGGATTTTGCATGTTCTAATTTATCAGGTGTTAATCCGTAATATTCATAATATTCTCTATTAGATGAAAGATATGAACTTGTCATTCTTTCATTTTGTAGTCGTAACATCATTACGATATCACAGTCTTTCAAACCTCTTTTCATATCAGTAAAAGTATTTACACCAAATCTCTCGATTTCCTTTGGCATAAGGTTTGTTGGAGCAATTATGTTTACTTCAGCACCTAACATATTGAGTAAATAAATGTTTGATCTTGCTACTCTTGAATGGAGGATATCACCACATATTGCTATCTTTAAACCTTGGATTTTTTTTTTTCTAGTAATTATTGTCAAAGCATCTAATAAGGCTTGAGTAGGGTGTTCTCTTCTTCCATCACCTGCATTCAAAACAGCACAATTCACTTTTTGAGAAAGTAAATTACACGCTCCTGAGTCTTGATGTCTAATAACGATAATATCCGGATGCATTGCATTTAATGTCATTGCTGTGTCAATTAAAGTCTCACCTTTTTTTATTGCTGAATTACTAATATTCATAGACATAACATCAGCTCCAAGTCTTTTACCAGCTAGTTCAAATGAACTTTGAGTTCTTGTAGAAGGTTCAAAAAATAAATTGATTTGAGTTTTTCCTCTTAAAACATCAATTTTCTTATTTTTACTTTGATTAACTTTTATAAAAGCATGTGCTTCATCAAGTATCAAATTAACATCATTGATTGATAAATCTTGAATACCTAATAAATGTTTTTTGGAAATTTTAATAGCTTTATTTGTATTAATTGCCATTAAAAGCAACTCTATAGCTATAAATCTCTACAATATCAAGTATTAATTATTTAAAAAGTCTATCGCACCTTGTAATATAAAGGCTGCAGCATTTTCATCAATTTTCTTTTCTCTTTTACTTATATTGACGTCTAATTGACTTGATATATTAAAGGCTCCAACAGTTGATAATCTTTCATCCCATAGACAAAGAGGAATACTAATATTCTCCTCAATTTTTTGAGAAGTGTCCTTTACAGATTGTGCAGAGCTACCTGATGAACCATCCATATTTAAAGGATTTCCAATTATGATTCCCTTTATGTCATATTCATCAATAATTACCTTAAGTTCAGTAATCAATTCATTTAGAGTATCCCTATTTATTGTTTTTAAAGGTGTAGCAATTAATTGTTTTTCATCACAAATAGATACACCGATTCTTTTAGAACCAAGATCTAAGCCTATCAATCTACATTTATCTAACTGTTTTTTTTTATATTCCTCTAAGGTGAGCATATTGTATATTTTAAACTTAAGTGATAGTTTGCGTCATATTTAAATAGCATATGAGTATAGATCTTAAAACAATAAAACATATATCTAAATTATCAAGAATTTCAGTAGATGAAAAAAAAGCTGAGAAATTAGCCGATGATTTAAATTCAATTTTTGATTTTATTGAAAAACTTAATGAATTAAAAACTGATAAAGTTGAACCATTAACCTCTATTGCAGAAACAACATTAAAACTAAGACCTGATGATATTAAAAGTAAAAATATAAGAGAGCAAATTATTAAAAATTCTCCTCAAGATAATGAAGATTATTTTGTTGTACCAAAGGTAATAGAGTAATGTCAGATATAACTAAACAATCTTTGACAGAATTAGTTGATAATATTAAAAATAAAAAACTATCTTCATTGGATGTGACTAAAGCTTTCATAGAAAGATCTGAAAAGTCTAAAGAATTAAATGTATATATTACTAACGACTTTACATCAGCTTTAGATAAAGCAAAAAAGTTTGATCAAAAACCTAATTTAAATTTAAAATTGCCAGGTATTCCAATGGCAGTAAAAGATTTATTTTGCACAAAAGATGTTAAAACAACTGCTGGTAGTAAAATTCTAAATAATTTTGTACCCACGTATGAGTCAACAGTAACTGAAAATATTTGGAACGAAGGTGCAATACTTTTAGGTAAATTAAATTGTGATGAATTTGCTATGGGCTCATCAAATGAAACTAGTTTTTTTGGTAACGTTCAAAATCCTATAGACAAAGATTTAGTACCAGGCGGTTCATCTGGTGGATCTGCTTCAGCAGTGGCTGGACAATTAACTCCAATTACAATTGGAACTGATACTGGTGGATCAATAAGGCAACCAGCTTCATTTACAGGAACTGTAGGTTTAAAACCTACATATGGAAGTTGTTCACGTTATGGAATTGTTGCTTTTGCATCATCTTTAGATCAAGCAGGACCTATGGCACAAAATGTAAAAGATTGTGCTTTACTTCAAGAAGTTATCAGCACTTATGACTCAAAAGACTCCACCTCAGTAGATTTTAAAAGAAATCAATACAGCAAAGAGCTTACTAATAATATAAATGGAAAAAAAATTGGGATACCAAAAGAATATAGAGTTGATGGGATGCCAAAAGAAATTGAAGATCTTTGGCAAAAAGGGATTCAGTATGTCAAAGATTGTGGAGCTGAAACTATAGATATTTCACTCCCTCATACAAGTTATGCTTTACCAACTTATTATATTGTTGCTCCTGCTGAAGCATCTTCAAACTTAGCAAGATATGATGGTGTTAAGTATGGATTTAGAGCAAAAGGTGAAAACCTAATTGATATGTATGAAAAAACTAGATCTGAAGGCTTTGGTGCAGAAGTTCAAAGAAGAATTATGATTGGTACTTATGTTTTATCATCTGGCTATTATGATGCTTACTATCTAAAAGCTCAAAAGGTAAGAAAATTAATTAAAAATGATTTTGATGAAGCATATAAAAAAGTTGATGCAATTTTAACTCCTTCAACACCAAGCTCAGCATTTAAAATAGGTGAAAAAACAAATGATCCAGTTTCAATGTATCTTAATGATATATTTACAGTCCCAGTGAATTTGGCAGGTTTGCCAGGCATATCAATACCAGCAGGCCATGATTCAAAAGGCTATCCTTTAGGATTACAAATTATTGGCAAAGCTTTTGATGAACAAAATATATTAAATATAGCATATGCCATAGAAGAAAAGATAGATTTTAAAAATAAAATTACTGATTGGTGGATCAAGTGAGCAAAAATAGTTCAGAATATTTAATAAATCGAAAAGACAATCAATATGAAGTTGTAATTGGTTTAGAAGTTCATGCCCAAGTATTATCAGAATCAAAACTTTTTTCTGCTTCAGCTACTAAATTTGGGGCTGAACCAAATACACAAGTAAGTTTAGTTGATGCTGCATTTCCAGGTATGTTACCTGTGATAAATGAATTTTGTGTTAAACAAGCTATTAAAACTGGGATTGGTCTTAATGCAAAAATTAATAAACGATCTGTATTTGATAGAAAAAATTATTTTTATGCAGATTTACCTCAAGGATATCAGATTTCACAATTTAAAGATCCTATAGTGGGTGAGGGCAAAGTAATTTTAGATATGCCTAATGGGCAAAAAGAAATAGGTATAGAAAGATTACATTTAGAACAAGATGCAGGAAAAAGTATTCATGATCTTGACCCTCAGAATACTTTTGTAGATTTAAATAGATCGGGTGTAGCTCTAATGGAAATTGTAAGTAAACCTGATCTTAGATCTCCTGATGAAGTAAGTGCATACATTAAGAAATTAAGATCAATAATGAGATATTTAGGTACATGTGATGGCAACATGCAAGAAGGATCTTTAAGAGCAGATGTTAATGTTTCTGTTAGGGCAAAAGGTTCAAAAGAATTTGGAACAAGGTGTGAAATTAAAAATGTAAATTCTATCAAATTTATGCAAATGGCTATTGAATTTGAGGCAAATAGGCAAGTTGATTTAATTGAAGAAGGTAAATCAATTGATCAAGAGACACGATTGTTTGATACAAAAAGAAATGAAACAAGATCAATGAGATCAAAAGAAGATGCTCATGATTACCGATATTTTCCAGATCCTGATTTACTTCCTTTAGAAGTTTCTGATGAATTTATTAATGAGCTTAAGAATAAAATTCCAGAATTGCCAGACGATAAAAAGAAAAGATTTATCGATGAATTTAAGTTATCACCATATGAGGCAACAATCTTAGTTTCAGATATCGATACAGCAAAATATTTTGAAGAAGTCGTTGCTAAAATGGGAAAGAAAAAAGATATGAAATTAGCAGTTAACTGGATTACAGGTGAATTATTTTCAGTTTTAAATAATAAAAACTTAGAAATTTCACAGAGCCCAGTAAGTGCTAAGAATTTAGCTATACTAGTTAACTTGATAAAAAATGGAACAATTTCAGGAAAAATTGCAAAGACCGTATTTGAATTAATGTTGAATGGGGACAAAGATCCTCAAATAATAGTTGAAGAAAAAGGATTAAAACAACAAAGTGATCCTAAAGCTATTGAAGCTTTAATTGATAAAATAATTAATGATAATAGAGAAAAAGCAATTGAGTACAAGCAAGGTAAAGAAAAATTATTTGGCTTTTTTGTTGGTCAAGCAATGAAAGCTTCTGGTGGTAAAGCCAATCCTCAACTTATAAATGAGATATTAAAGAAAAAACTTCAGTAGAATGGGTGCAAACCTTGATATTACCGAAAAGTTACAAAATTACATAAATGATTTTGGATTAAAACTGCATCCAGTCCAAAAAGAAATAATTGGTTATAATAAAACGTTAGGTGATATCAAAAGAATGCAGATTGATCCCACTCAATGTTATTTCCTTCATCTAATTATAAAAATTTCAAATATTAAAAATGTTCTTGAGATTGGAACTTTTACTGGACTGAGTGCTCTCACAATTTCACTTGCCTTACCTGATGATGGAAAACTAATTGCTCTTGATAAAAATGAAGAGACAAACAAAATAGCACTAGATTTTTTTAAAAAGGCTAATCAAAATCATAAAATTCAAACAATAATAAAACCTGCACTTGTAAGTTTGAAAGAATTAGAAAATGATAAATTTGATATGGTATTCATTGATGCTGATAAAATGAATTATAAGTCATATTATGAAAAATCCTTAGAACTTTTAAATAAAGGCGGGTTGATTATAATTGATAATGTCTTATGGCATGGTGAAGTGGCTGATGAAAAAAATAATGATAAATTTACTATTAATATTAGAGAATTTAATAAGTATGTATCTGAGGATAAAAGAGTAGAACAAATTATTATCCCATTAGGTGATGGAATGACTGTTTGTAGGTTATTATAATGTTTAAAGTTTTTGGCTTTTATAAATTTGTAAAGGTTAAATTTTTAAAAAAAAACAAAGTTTTTTTACAGAAGTTCCTTATTTCAAATCATATTAGAGGAACCATAATTGTTGCTAAAGAAGGATTAAATGGCACTATTTCTGGTAGTATCAAAGATATTGATAATACTATCAAAAAACTTAAATTTTTATTCTCATTTAAACAATTTGATAGCAGCAACGAGTCTAAATCTAAATTTCAACCATTTCATAAACCCAAAGTTAAGATTAAGAATGAAATAGTTACAATGAATTTGACTATCAATTCTAAAGAAAGAGATATGAAAACTCATTTAGATCCAAAAGATTGGAATAAACTAATTAAGCATAAAGATACTCACATAATTGATACTAGAAAACCTTTTGAGTATAAGGTTGGAACTTTTAAAAAATCGGTAAATCCAAATGTGAATAATTTTAGAGATTTTCCTAAGTATTTGAATAAACTTAAGAAAAATAAACCTGTAGCAATGTTTTGTACCGGTGGAATACGTTGTGAAAAAACTTCTGTTTATTTAAAGAAAAAAGGATTTAAGAATATTTATCAACTAAATGGTGGAATTTTAAACTATCTAAATAAAATTAAGAAAAAAGAAAGTTTGTGGAAAGGTGAGTGTTTTGTTTTTGATAATAGAATTAGTTTAAAACATGGATTAAAATTAGGTTCTTATTCTATGTGTAGTGGATGTAGAATTCCTATATCTCCTAAAGATAAAAGATCAAATAAGTATGAAGAAGGAGTTTCTTGTCCAAATTGCTATGATAAATTAACAGAAACTCAAAAATCACGTTTTAGAATGAGACAAAGTCAGATATACAAAGCAAAACAATCTGGAAAAAAACATATTTTTCAAAAAGAATTTAAATAAGGATAACTTTGTCTAAATCAATAAAATTAACTAAAGATCCAATTTGGACTTTATTAAGAAAAGTCACTATACCTGCAAGTGTTGGCTCATTATTTCAAACTTTTTATAATTTAGTTGATACTTGGTTTGCTGGTAGAATTTCTGCAGAAGCAATCGGGGCCATAGCCAAATCTTTTCCAATTTATTTTACTATAATAGCAGTTGGTGTTGGCTTAGGTGCAGCAACAAATGCTTTAATTGGTAATTCAATAGGTGAAAAAAAAGTAAGAGTTGCTTCCATGTATATTGCCCAATCTCTAATTTTTGCTTTAACTGTATCAATACTTGTAACTTTATTTGGTCTGAATGCTTCAAATTATCTATTAGGAGTTATGGGATCTGATGCTGCAGGTATAGCATTAACAAGAGAGTATTTAGATATCATTTTTTATGGAACTTTTATTGTATTAATTCAAATTTCATTAAACGGAACTTTAAATGCTCAAGGTGATACAAAAAGTTATCGAAATGTTTTAATATTTAGTTTTTTTCTAAACATCTTTTTAAATCCTCTTTTTATTTGGGGATATGGATTTATTCCTGGTTTTGGTATAGCTGGACTAGCAATAGCAACAGTAATTTCACAACTAATTGGAACAATTTACCTAGCTTACAAAGTTAATGATTGCAAAATTAGAGAGTATTTAAAATTGCAATGTTTCATTCCCAAATTTGAATATTTAAAACCACTAACTACACAAGCAGTCCCTGTTATGTTCAGTATGTTATTTATTGGGGTTGGTATATTTAATATTTTATATTTTATTGGCCAGTTTGGTGATCTAGCTACTGCTGGTTATGGTGCTGCATTAAGAGTAGAGCAAGTTTTTTTACTTCCAGTTATAGGTTTGAACACAGCTGTTCTCTCTATTGGCGGACAAAATTTTGGTGCTAAAGCTTATGATAGAATTAGAGAACTTTATACCAAGGCTTTATTATTTGGTTCTTCTTTTATGGCCATTGCTGGAATAATAATATTTTTTGGTGCAGAATTTTTTGTCTCTCTATTCACTGACAACCAAGAAGCAGTTGTGAGTGGAGCTATTTATTTAAAAATTGCAGCATTGATTGGACCAATTTATCCAGTGTTCTTTATTACTACTGCTGTATTTCAAGCAGTTAAAAAACCTTTATACAGTCTTTATTTAAGCATTCTTAGATTAACTGCGTTTCCGTTTTTAAGCTTATGGTACGTAATTAATATCAAGGGTGGTGATTATAAAGATATATTTTATACGATCATGGCTACAAATTGGGCCATGGGGATTGTTGTTTTAATATTTATTGGTTATTTTCTAAATAATGTATTTAAACAAAATAAATCTCTTTTTAGTTATTAGTATTTGTCTAATATTTTTTTTCCTTACTTATTATGATGTTAAATCAAGTGAATTAAAAATAATTGATGGTGATACTATTCATTTAAAGGGTGAAAAAATTCGTTTTAGTGGCATTGATACTCCAGAATTAAAGCAAACATGTATTAAAAATAATGAAGTAATAAAATGTGGTATTCAAGCTAAAAAATTACTTGTGAAAAAGATTGGAAATAAAAAAATTAATTGTGTAAGAGAAGGTAAAGATCAATACAAAAGAACATTAGCTGAGTGTTTTGTAAATGATTTAAGTTTATCAAGTTATCTAGTTAAAAGTGGATACGCATTTGCATATAGAAAATATTCTAAGAAATTTATCATAGATGAAGATTTTGCAAGATCGAATAATTTAGGTATGTGGTCTATGAAATTTGAATATCCTTGGGATTGGAGAAAAAAAAATTAGTCTTTTTGTAATTTTTTTTCCAATTTTCTTACCATATAGGAAACAATTAATATTAAAACTAAGTATTCTAAAATTAAAAACGTATAAATTTCTAATGGCCGATAAGTTGTTACAACTAGTTCATTAGCTTTTCTAGTTAAGTCACCAATACCTATAATTGAAACTAATGAAGACATCTTTAAAACATACACAAATTGGTTTCCTATAGCGGGTAAAATATTTTTAATAGCTTGAGGAAGAATGATTAATCTTAATTTTCTAAAAAAATTTAATCCTAAAGAGCTTCCAGCTTCCCATTGAGATTTTCTAATTGAATTTATTCCAGCTCTAAATATTTCAGCTTGAAAAGCGCTCTCACTGATTGATAAAGCAATGATACCAGATACAAATGGACTAAAACTTATACCTGTCATTATTGGTAAACCATAATAGATCCATAAAATTAGAACTAATAAAGGTATTGCTCTTACTATTTCCACATAACCAATATTAAGATAAGTCAAAAATTTATTCTTAGCTAAAGAAGGAATTGCAACTACTAGCCCTAAAAATATAGAAATGATTATTGAAACTACAGAAATAAAAATAGTTGTAGTTAAACCACTTAATAAAAATTTTAAATTGGTTAATCCTTCCATATTATTGGGAGACAAAATCAACCAATTTAGTTCACTTTTACCGCATGAGTTTAAAGGTAAAATTAAAAGTAAAAAAAATAAAATTCTCACTTTTAAAGTTATAAAGAATTAAGAATTAATTACTAATTGATTATAAACTTTTTAAATTATATTTAGCTAATAAGTTAGAGAAGAAACCTGATGATTTTTTCTTTTTAATCCAATCATTAACATAACTATTCCATTTTTCGTCACCTTTTGGAACCATCATAGCTAAAAAGGCTGGATTTTTTTCTCCATCAGGAACTATTGCTAATTGAGGATATTTAATTACTAATTTATTGGCTTCAGTTGAACTTGTTATATTACCATCAGCCCTTCCAGCTAAAACTTCCTGAAAATCTCTAGCAGGAGCTTCTACTGAATTTAATTTTGATTTTGGAAAAAATTCTTTTGCCTTTTCTTCTTGTGATGTACCAAGTGTAGTCGCAATAGTTACATTTGAATTATTAAGTGAGTCCCATGTTGAGAATTTTTTTAAATTTTTCTTAAGCACCAGTGGAACAGTTCCATATTTATAATATGTATCTGTAAAACCTGCCACCTCAGCTCTTTTAGGAGTTTTTGTTACACTTGTTGATATATCATATCTTTCTGAAGTAATACCTGAAACAATTGTTTTCCATTCAGCAGGCACAAACTCTACTTTTACTCCCATGTCTTTTGCCAGTTCATTCATTACATCAATATCAAATCCTTTATATTTATTAGTAGCTGGATCTTTCATTGACATTGGATCCCAATCACCAGTTGTTCCAACTTTTAAAATACCTGAGGATAGAATTTTATCTAAATTAGACTCTGCATTTAATGAAAATGGTAAAAGAGCAAATATTGCTATAAGAAATAATTTTTTCATTATTGCTTTTAACTTATAAAGAAATTTTAATGAAACTATAATCTTGACGCACTATCATTCATCCATGAGAATAAATGTTGAGAAAATGAACGTCTGACAAAAAGATTCACCTCATTTTTGTTTTGATTATGAATAATTACATCAATTTTAGCAAGTATCGTCTGAGTAACTGAACCTTTTTTAGCTCTAAAAACATTAAAATTAAAAGGAGATCCAGTCTCAAATAAGTCAAAAATTTTATCCCCTTTAATATTAATCAAAACAAATTGATCAGTAACATTTGTCACAGCTCCTAGATTTGTTTTATAAATATTCTTATTAAGTAAATTTTCAGTGTCATAATCGTTATTATCTGGATTGGAAATTTCATTAGAATAAATCATCCATTCATCTGGACTAAGCCAAAGAGCTGACAATTTTTCACTTTTGGATGACGTGTTAGCTTCAGTAGGCAATAACAAATTTAATGATTTACCAATTGCAGATAAAAATTCTCTTTTTTTACCTCTTATAATTAATTTCATAACAGGTTTAATCTCTCTCATTTGTAAGCCTGAATAGGATTTTTCTTCATTTATTACACTTGCATAATTAAGCATTTAATCTTTTATTCTCCTTGTCTAAAAAAACTGGATCAGCAACAGTTATATTAATTTTTTTATTTTCCATTGGAATAATTAATTTTTGACCCAACATTTTTTTTCCACCTCTTACAACTCCAAGAGCAATAGATTTTTTTAAGTTTGGACTATAATAACTTGATGTAACATGACCTAACATTTCAACAGGTGATTTATTAATATCAGCTACAATTTGAGCACCTTCTTCCAAAACTTCATCAGGATCCTCCGTAAGTAGACCAACTAATTGTTTTCTATCCTCTCTTATTGTGTCAGATCTGTACAAAGATCTTTTTCCTATGAAATCGTATTTCTTTTTACTTACTATCCAATCCATTTGTAAATCAATTGGTGTCATAGTTGCATCAGTGTCTTGACCTACTATAATAAATCCTTTTTCAGCTCTCAATAAATGCATGGTTTCAGTACCATATGGAGTAATATTAAATTCTTTTCCTATTTCCATGCATCTTTCCCATACTGATTTACCATAACTAGCTTGAACATTAATTTCGTAACTATGCTCCCCTGTAAAACTTATTCTCATGACTCTGCATTTAATTTTTCCAATTTTTGCATTTTTAAAACTCATGTGTGGAAAACTTTCATTAGAGAAATTAAGATCAGGAATTACTTTTGAAACAATCTGTTTACTATTTGGTCCACAAACACTAACTGTTGCATAATGGTCGGTTACAGATGTTAGATAAACATCTAATTCAGGCCATTCAGTTTGCAGATAATCTTCTAATTTACCTAGAACAGTTGCAGCTCCACCCGTAGTTGTTGTCATTATATAGTGATTCTCAGCTAATCTAGTTGTAACGCCATCATCATATACCATTCCATCTTCATTAAGCATTAATCCATATCTACATTTTCCAATAGCCAATTTAGACCATGCATTAGTATAAACCCTATTTAAGAACTCAGACGCATCAGTGCCTTGAATATCAATTTTACCTAATGTTGAGGCATCTAATATACCAGCACTATCCCTAGCTGCTTTGCTCTCTCTTTGAACTGCATCATGCATACTTTCACCACTCTTTGGATAGTACCATGCTCTTTTCCACTGTCCGACATTTTCAAATTCAGCTTTATTTCGAACATGCCAATCATGAATTGGAGTTTTTCTAAATGTATCAAAATACTCTCCTACATTTCTTCCAACTATTGTTCCAAATGTAAGAGGAGTGTAGGGTGGTCTAAATGTTGTAGTACCAAGTTCACCCATTTTAGATCCAGTTGTTTCAGAGATAATTCCTAAAGCATGCATATTACCTAGCTTTCCCTGATCAGTTCCCATACCAGTAGTTGTGTATCTCTTTACATGCTCAATAGATCTAAATCCTTCTCTTAAAGCTAGTTTAATATCTTTTGCTGTAGCATCATTTTGGAAATCAACAAAAGGCATTGTTTTTCCAATATTTTTATCTGAAGGAAGCAACCAAATATTTCTTTTTGATTTATTAAATGAAGAATGAGCTTGAAAATTTTCAAAATCTGTTTTTTTTATACTTAAAAATTGTTTTATGTTTTTAGGGACACTTAATAATATTTCGTCTATTGTAAAATCACCATTACATGAACCTATACTAATTTGATCAGAAGAATATTTATTTGGAATAAAAACTTGATCTTCTTCTCTAAATTTTAATTTTCCGCCAGATTGTGTAAAAAGATGTACTGCTGGGGTCCATCCTCCAGAAATTCCAAGACAGTCACAGTTAATAGATATCTTAGAACCTATTGCTTTTTGTCCATCCTTAGAAAGTTGCATAATTGTGACTTTGTTTATTCTTTTGTAACCTGAAGTATTAACTACAGTATATCCTTTATAAACTTTAATTTTATTATTTTCAGTCTCTTTAATCAATTTTGAGTCAACTTCTTCTCTATTATCTATAATAGCCTCAACATTTATACCTTTTGAGTTTAAACTTATTGCTGTTTCATAAACACTGTCATTATTAGTAAATAGAACATTCTTTTTGCCACATGCTACTCCATATAAATTTGCATATTTATTTATAGCTGAAGAAAGTAAAATACCTGGACGATCATTGTTATCAAAAATTAATGGTCTTTCTAATGATCCAGTGGCATTAATAACTTTTTTTGATCGGATTTTTAATAATCTTTGACGAATTTTATTATTTCTTTGATTAAACGGAAGATGATCCAATAAATCTTCACGAGCTAATAAAAAATTATATCCATGAAATGCAGCTACACTTGTTCTTGTTTTAATTTCTAAATTTTCAATTTTTTTAATTTCATTTATTTCTTTATCTAACCAAGAACTTGAAATTTGATTATTGATTTTAAAATACTCGGAATTCTGATAAATCGTTGAACCACCTAAATAAGGTTTTTCATCAACAAGAACAGTTTTGAAACCATTTTTTGCAGCTATTTTTGCTGCTATAATTCCTGAAATACCTGCGCCAATAACCAATACATCACAATGAATATATCTATGTTCATAAATATCTGGATCAGGTTCAGTGGGAGATTTACCAAGCCCTGCAGATTTTCTTATGAAATATTCATATTTTTTCCAAAAACTCGCTGGCCACATAAAAGTTTTATAATAGAAACCGGCAGGCAAAATTGGGCTTAAGAAATTATTTATCCCTCCTATATCAAAATTTACACTTGGCCAACAATTTTGACTTGAAGCTTCAAGACCCTCATAAATTTCTACTTCTGTAGCTCTTACATTTGGTTCTGTTCTTGATGTATTTTTATGTAGTTGAACTATTGCATTAGGTTCTTCTGAGCCTGCAGTCATTATTCCACGAGGTCTATGATATTTAAAGCTTCTTCCAACCAAATGAATATCATTTGCTAAGAGGGCAGAGGCTAAAGTATCTCCTTTGTATCCATGATAAGTTTTTCCATTAAATTTGAAGTAAATCTTATATGTTTCATCAACAAACTTACTTGATTTAACTCTTAAATTTTTTGTCATTATCTAATTAGTTGGAGGTTTTTCACCCATTTTATAAACTGCTTTAATAACATCATTAGATGTATCTCTTGCAACGTTAAACCACTTTCTACATCCATGTATATGTATCCACCTTTCAAATTGAATCCCTTTGATATTTTTTCTCATAAAAAGATATTCTGCCCACTGATCATCACTTAATTCAGTTGGTTGTTTAGGTCTAACTATGTGAGCTTCTCCACCTGCTTTGAATTCACTTTGCTCTCTTTCACCACAATAGGGACAATTAATTAAAAACATTAGTGTGCCACAGCAGCTGCACCATGTTCATCTACTAGATCACCACTCACAAATCTGTTCAAACTAAACGCTGCATTTAGTTTATGCGGTTCATCATTAGCGATAGTATGCGCAAATAAATCTCCAGAACCAGGTGTTGCTTTAAATCCACCTGTTCCCCAACCACAATTAAAATATAATCCTTTAATTGTCGTTTTACTTATTATTGGACTTGCATCTGGACAAATGTCAACTATACCTCCCCATTGTCTTAACATTCTCATTCGGCTAAATATAGGATATAATTCTAAGATTGCATTTAATGTTCCCTCAACAATATCATGACTACCTTTTTGTGAATAAGAAATATAATCATCTGTGCCAGCACCAATAACCAATTCACCTTTATCAGATTGACTTATGTAAGCATGTACTGCATTTGACATTACAACAGTATCAATAACAGGCTTTACAGGTTCTGACACTAAAGCTTGTAGTGGTTTACTTTCCAAAGGTAATTTTAAACCAGCCATATTAGCTATTACACTTGAATGTCCAGCTGCAACAACGCCAATTTTTTTTGTTTTTATAAAACCTTTTGTTGTTTCAATACCTTCAACACTGTCACCATTTCTTTTTATCCCTCTAACTTCACAATTTTGAATAATATCAACTCCCATTTCATCAGCTCCTCTAGCATAACCCCAGGCAACAGCATCATGACGAGCTGTACCAGCTCTTTTTTGTAAAGTTCCACCTAATACTGGATAACGAATATTTGGAGAAGTATTAATAATTGGGCAAAATTTTTTAACCTCTTCAGTATTTAAATAAACTGCATCTATTCCATTGAGTCTGTTAGCATGAGTTCTTCTTTTTAAGTCTCTAACGTCTTGAAGGTTATGAGCTAAATTCATTACACCTCTTTGACTAAACATAACGTTATAATTCAATTCCTGAGACAAACCCTCCCAAATTTTTAGAGCATGATCATAAAGTCCGGCGCTAGCATCCCATAAATAATTTGATCTTATAATAGTTGTGTTTCTTCCAGTATTGCCCCCACCAATCCAACCTTTCTCGACAACAGCAATGTTTTTAACATTATGTTTTTTAGCAAGGTAGTATGCGGTAGCTAAACCATGACCACCACCACCAACTATAACAGCATCATATTCTTTTTTGGGCTCTGGATCTTTCCATGCTTTCTCCCAGTTTTCATGATATGAAAAAGCATTTTTAATAAGTGAAAATATTGAGTATTTTTTTTTCATAGTTTTCTGAATAATTACTTTATAAATATTGAATATTCAATACAATCTAATGTACCAAAATAAGGAAGAGTGGGTGAGAGGCTGAAACCAGTCGTTTGCTAAATGACCGTGCGAGGAAACTTGTACCGAGGGTTCGAATCCCTCCTCTTCCGCCATCAAATTATTATATCAATGACCCTCATTATTAAAATTGGCATTTTACAAAGATTAAAAAGTCGATTTTAAATTTCAAAATGATACAACAATTCACATGTGTGGAATTGTTGGTATTATTGATCCTTTAAATAATATTCAAGATAAAAAGAAGTTAATAAAAGAACTCAATGATACTCAGTTTCATCGAGGCCCTGATGACTCTGGATTTTATAATGATGATTTTTTAAGTCTTGGTTTTAGAAGATTATCAATAATTGATTTAGAAAAAGGTAATCAACCTATAATCAAACATAATATAGTTACAATATTTAATGGTGAAATTTATAATTTTGTCCAATTAAGAAATGAATTAATTGAGTTAGGTGCAGAATTTTATTCTAAAAGTGACAGTGAAGTAGTTGCAAATGCATTTTTATTTTGGGGTATTGATTGTTTAAAAAAATTTGATGGTATGTTTGCGATTTGTTTTTATGACTTAAATAAAAAAGAAATTTTTCTTGCAAGAGATAGAATGGGAATAAAACCACTTCATTATACATTCATAAATAATACGTTATTTTTTTCATCAGAAATTTTAACTTTAACAAAAATACCTGGATTTAAAAAAAAAATTAATTTAAATGCTGTATCTTCTTATCTATCATTTAGGTATCCTATTGACGATGAAAATTTATTTTTTGAAAATATTCATAGATTAGAAAATGGATCATATATAAAATTTAATTTAGATAAATCTCTAAATCCAATTAAACAAAAATTTTGGGATATACCTCAAAATAACAACCATTTTGATAATTTAAGTTTTAAAGATAACGAGGAAAAATTAGATAATTTATTACAAAGTTCGGTTAAAAATCAATTGATAAGTGATGTTCCTTTAGGAATTTTATTATCAGGAGGTCTAGATTCATCATTAATTGCTTCAATTGCTTCTAGACATAAAGAACAACTAAATACTTACTCTGTATCTTTTGTTGAAAAAGATTATGATGAGAGTGAAAAGGCAAAACTTGTTTCAAATCATATTGGATCAAAACATTACGATTTAAAAATCGATAAAAACTTTTTTATAGAAAATCTCCAAACGTTAATTGATATTAAAGGCTCTCCTGCATCAATACCACATGAATTTGCTCTTTATTGTTTATGCAAAGAAATTAAAAAAGAGGTATCTGTATTGCTTAGTGGAGAGGGCGCTGATGAATTTTTTGGCGGATATTCAAGAGTCCAAAAATCTCCTTTTGATTTTAATAAAAAAAATTTTTTATCACGAGATTTTGATAAAAAAAAATTTTTTGATTTTTTTTTAGATAGATATAAGTGGTTTGATGTACGAGAAAAAGAAAATCTATTTTCAGAAGACTCTAAAAAAATAATTAATAATGAATTGGTTTATAAACCATTTAAAGATATTTTTATGAGATCTAGTAAAAATGAGACATACAGCATCATTTTAGAATGTTTTCAAAAAAATCACATTAAAGCTTTACTTGATAGACTGGATGTAATGTCAATGAAATCAGGTATAGAAGCAAGAGTTCCTTTTTTAGATCATAAAATATTAGAATTTATTAATAATTTACCATTTAATTATAAAATTAAATGGAAATCTCTATTACATAAATATTTTAGTTTTTTTTCATCAAGTGAAAATTATACAGAAAAAAATGATATAAATAAATTCTTATTAAGAAGTTGTTCTAAAAAATATTTACCCAAAAGTACAACGAATGAAAAAAAACTTGGTTTTCCATTGCCAATGAATGATTGGATGAAAGATGATAAGATAAAACAAATTTATTTAGACAATGAAACTCTCAACAGAGGTATTTTTGACAAAAAATATCTTTTAAAGTTATTTGATTTTAATCTTAATAAAAATTCAAATTCTAATTCAAATTTTGATTTTTCAGGAAAGAAAATTTGGATGTTAGTCAATTTAGAGTTATGGATTAGAAAATTTCTCTAATGAAAGCAATTATATTAGCAGCTGGAGTAGGTTCAAGAATAAAAAGATTTAGTTTAAAAAAACATAAATCTTTAATTAAAATAGGTAATAAATCATTATTAACTCGTATTGTTGATCAATTAATAGATATAAACATAAAAGATATATTAATTGTTACTGGACATAAAAGTGAGCAAATTAAGAAGGAGATTAAAATGAAAGCAAAATTTGTTTATTTTCCAGGTTATCGATCCTCTAATAATCTTCAAACTCTACTATATGTTAGCAATAAAATTAAAGGGCCTTTTTTGTGTTTATTTTCAGATATTTTTTTTGACAAAAAAATTTTATTAAAATTAAAAAAAAGTACAAAGCACATTTGTTTAGCTGTTGATACTAGTAAAGTTTTAAAAGATACAATGAGAATAAAAAAGAAAAATAATACTATAACTGATATAGGATCAGAAATTAAAGTATCTGATGGAGATGGAAATTTTATAGGTATCGCAAAATTTTCCAAAAAAGGAGCAGAAAATTTAAAAAAGAGTCTGAAATTTTATAAATATAATTATACTGATTATTACACTATAGCTTTAAAAAGATTAATTAAAAAAAAAATTAGGATTAGCTATTTTGAAGTTAAGTCATTATATTGGACTGAAATAGATTTTTATAAAGATTATTTAAAACTAAAAAAAAAATATGCTGGCAAGTAAACTTTTAGATTTATTCTACAAAAAAGATATTAGATTTATAACCGGTGTTCCGGACTCTTGTACATCTGAATTATCAAAATATTTATTAAATAGAAAAAATAAAAAGTTTACTCATTTAATTGCTCCTAATGAGGGAACAGCTGTTTCTTTAGGTATCGGTCACTATTTAACAACTAATAAAATACCGTGTATTTATTTGCAAAATTCAGGTTTTGGTAATGCAACAGATCCACTAACAAACCTGTGCCATAAATATGTTTACGACATACCTTTAATTTTATTGATAGGTTGGCGTGGTAAACCTGGAATAAAAGATGAGCCACAACACATAATTCAGGGATCTACAATTCGTAAAACTCTAAATAATTATAAAATACCTTATTATGATACAAATAAGATTTCCATAAATAAAATATCAAACATTATTGATTTAACAAAAAAAAAAAATCAAATAACAGCATTATTAATTGATAAAAACTTTTTTGATAAAAAAAAATCTAAATTTAAAAAAAATAGAAATAAAATTAATAGATCTGATGCTATTAATTCATTACTTAAAAACTTAAAAATGAATTGTAAATTAATTTCTTCAACTGGATTTAATTCGAGGGAAATTTTATTACAAAACCATTTAAAAGATAAATCACCCTTTTATTTAATAGGAGGTATGGGCCATACATTAGCTGTAACATTAGGGTCTTTAAATAGCGAAAATAAATGTCACGTATGTGTAGATGGAGATGGATCTTTCTATATGCATCAAGGAAGTTTTTCGTTATTAAAAAAAGAGCATAAATTAATTTATTGTCTTTTAGATAATTCATCCCATGAGTCAGTAGGTGAGGTCAATTTGAATTACTCAATAACAAATTTTAAGGATTTCGCTAAATCAGTAGGATTTAAAAGATATATTAAAATAACTCGTTTGAATAAACTTAATTCTTGTTTAAGAAATTTAAAAAAAAACAATTTACCAATTTTTATTCATGTTATAACGAATATTGAAAGAAATGCTAATTTGCCTAGACCAAGTGTTAAAGAACTTAAAAAAATTAAACAAGATTTTATGAATGAATAACTAATAAATGAAAAAAAAAAATTTAGTCTATGTAGGCCTTGCTGCTGATATAATTCACAATGGGCATATAAATATTCTTAAGGTGGCCTCGAGGTATGGCACTGTTGTAGTTGGTTTATTGACTGATAAAGCAATATCCTCATATAAAAGATTTCCTTTATTGAGTTATAAACAAAGATATTTAATTGTTAAAAATCTTAAATATGTTTCAAGAGTTGTGCCTCAAACATCAGCTGATTACACATATAATTTAAATTTGCTTAAACCTAAATATGTTGTTCACGGCGATGATTGGAAACAAGGTATAAATAAAAAGAATAGACAAAAAGTAATTTTAACTTTAAAAAAATGGTCTGGTAAATTAATTGAGCCTAAATACACTCAAAATATCTCTTCATCTGAAATAAAACAAAAAATAAAAAAGATTGGCACAACATCTGAAATAAGAATTTCAAAATTAAGAAGATTGATGAATTCAAAAGATATTGTAAGAGTTCTAGAATGTCATAATCCAATCACAGGATTAATAGTAGAAAATATAACCTATAGTGAGAAAAATAAATTTAATGAATTTGATTGTATGTGGTCTTCTAGTTTAACCGACTCAGTATCAAGAGGTATGCCAGATAACCAATCTGTAGACTACTCGACTAGAATACATGGTGTAAATGATATCTTTAATGTAACCACAAAACCATTAATTTTTGATATTGATAATGGTGGTCAAATTGAACATCTACCAAATGTAGTTAAAAAACTTGAGAGAGCTGGAGTCTCAGCTCTAATTATGGAAGATAAAGTTGGTTTAAAAAAAAATTCACTATTTTCTGATCAAAAAAATGTTAGGCAAGATAGTATTAGTAGTTTTTGTAAAAAAATTATTAAAGCAAAAAACTCGACCTTAAGTGATGATTTTTTTGTTATATCAAGAATTGAAAGTTTAATTTTAGGTAAAAGTGTAAACGATGCTTTAAAACGTGCAATAGCTTATAGTAAGGCTGGAACAGATTGTATTATGATACATTCCAAAGAAAAAAGTCCAAAACAGATTTTCGAATTTTCTAAAAAATTTCTTAAAACTAAATTTGCGAGACCACTTGTTGCAGTACCATCTACGTACTCAAAAACTTACGAAAAAGAACTTATTATAAATGGATTTAGTATTGTTATATATGCTAATCATTTATTAAGATCTTCTTATTTCTCAATGGTTAATACTGCTAAAAAAATTTTAAAGAATAAAAGATCTTATGAAACTGAAAAGTCGATAAGTTCTTTAAATGAAATATTAGAATTAATAAAGTGATATTTATAAATATCATTTATAAATATCTATAAAAAATGATTCATTTTAATGATAAGTTATTTAATTGAAATCAGTCAATTATTTGAAAAAGCGATATATTTTGCAAAAATTGACTCATATTATTTATTACCAGTAATTGGTTCAATTCAAATTTTTTTCATAGGAGTTTTTTTTAAAAAGGTAAAATTAACTTATTTAGGAATAATTTTATTCATAATATTTAGTCTGCTTTTTCCATTAGTTAAATTAATACCAAATTTAGGATCTGATGCATTTTCAGAATTTCAAAAATTAGATTTTGCTGAGGTTTATTTTTATATCAAAACTCTCAATTTTTTTGCAGGTTGGACTAATAAGCACTATATTCTTTGGACTGCAATTGTTGTCTCATATATATCTTTAATTTTAATTTTTTATATTTTGTCAAAAAAAATAAAATTTTTTAATTTCCTAAAAATTAATTATTCAATTATCATTGGGTTATTAATAATTCCAACCTCATTAAATTTACATAAAGTATTTAATCTTTATAATTCATCAGTTATTGAAAATGAAAACCAATTAAAAAATATCAATTATAATCTTAATTCATTAATTATACAGCAAGATCAACCAAAAAATTTATCTGTATTTTTTTACATTGGCGAAGCTACATCAAGATTACATTGGAGTTTGTATGATTATTTTAGAGCTACAAACAAAAAACTAGAAAAATTTAACAATCAAAATTCTTTAATAATTTTTGACAATATTTATTCTACACATACTCATACCTCACCTTCATTATTAGATACATTAACTATTAAAGATGAAAATAACGATGACAACAAAATAAAAATAGCATCTGAATATAAAAGATTTACTTTAACTGATATTTTAGACTCTAAATCAATTAATACTAAATTATATAGCTCACAAGCAAAATCAGGGTCTTGGAATTCTGCATCTTCAATTATTTTCAAAAATGCAAACAAAAAAATTTATAGTTCTAAATATAATCTAGGAAATGCAAACAATATTAATATTGACAAGCCATATGATCATGAATTTCTAGTTTCTTTAATAAAGGAAATTAAGAAAGATACTATCAATAAAAATTTCTATGTTTTTCATAGTTATGCAGGTCATGGAAATTATAAGAAAAATATCCCAAAGAGTTATCACCAAAAAGTTGATAATTTTTACTCTAGATTCAATAATGAAGCAATTTTTGGAAAAAAATTCAAAAAAAATCAAAAAGAATTTTTAGAGGATTATGACTCTGCAATGCATTATGTGTCTGATAATATTACTTTCTCATTGGAAGAAATTAATGATCTTAATAAACCAATAATTTTTATTTATACCTCAGATCATGGCGAAAGTCCTCTGACAGGTCGAGCTCATGACTCCTCTAGGTATATATGGGAAATGTCATCGGTACCATTTATAATTTTTTTCAATAAACAAGCAAAATTAAGATATCAAGACTTGTTTGATAAACTTAAAAAGAGATCATTAAATAAATCTAGAGATCTTTTAAGTAATTTTCCAAGTCTAATAATGGAAATTTTTGGGATAAAGATTTTTGATGAAAATTATGAATTAAATAAAATCTCATTATGTAATTTTGGTGATGGAAATTGTTTTCAAGACTATCATATCATCAGAAATCAACTTAATTCACTGGGCGCAGTTCAATTGAATTATCCAATAAAAAACAATATGAACATCATTGATAATACTGATAGGGGCACATCTTTCGCAAATATTAAATATTATTTAGATCAAACAGGAAGTAAGTCAGAAATTTGTAGCCACAGGACAAATAGTATTGCAAGATTTATTCGTTTTAATGCAATTTTAAATTGCATGGAAATTGATGTTCTTATTAATGATGATTACTTAGATGTTGCTCATTCCAAAGATCTTTCAACATCTTTAAAACTTAAAGATTTAATTAAAGTTCAGGATGCAAAACAAAATACTTTATGGCTTGATGTTAAAAATGTTAAAGATATAGATCAATGTAATAAATTATCTAAAATCTTACAAAATTTGAAATATGAAGATAATAATATTAATCTTTTTGTAGAATTCCCCTCTAAAATTATAGAGAAAATTACTGAATTAAATGAATGTATTTCAAATATTAGTTTATTAAATATTCCATTATCATTTTATATTCCTAATGATATTCATACTAAATGTCTTGAAGAAAAAGAAAAAAAATATTTTAATACAAATAGCTGTCAATTTTCAGATATGTTATTAGAAAAAATTTCAAAAAGTGGGTTATTTACAGATATCTCTTTTGATTACGTTAACTATGATTATTTGAAAAATAGTGAATACATAAATAATTTTAATTTAAATACTTGGCATATACCTGATGAAAAAATTATTTCTATTACTGATAAAAATTTTAGATTGATCATCCCTTTTAATGACAATACAAATTATAATTAAAAATAATTAAAATAACGGTTTGTTTTTAAAAAAATTAACCATTTTAATGGGTCTTTGTTCAAGGATATATCTATATACATTATAATTTTCTAAAACTCTCTGCACATAATTTCTTGTTTCTTTAAATTTAATTAATTCAATCCAGTCGACATAATCAATTTGTTTTTTTTGAGGATTTTTATTAATTTTTTTCCAATATCTAACTCTTTTTGGACCAGCATTATAAGCTGCTATAGCAAATGGATATGCTCCCTCATATTCAAGAATTAAACCTGCAATATAATGGGATCCTAAATTAATATTATATTCAGCATCACTAGTAAGTCTTGATTTTGAGTAAGGTAGATTGGCTTGCTTAGCTACCAATTTTGCAGTGTAAGGCATTAATTGCATTAAACCTTTTGCACCAGCATGACTATTAGCAGTCAAATCAAATTCACTTTCCTGTCTAATGATCGATAAAATAAATGCACTATCAGGAATTTTTCTACCATTTATATATTTTGGAGTACTAATTATTGGATAATTGAATTTGTTATGAAATCTTTTTTCATAGGATGCAATTTTTGATATTTGTATTGCAAAATCAAATCTATCTATGTTTGTAGCTAACTCAGCAGCTAATATTTCACTTCCATTATTTATATTGTCTTTAGCTAAGTGTCTAAGAATGTGTTTTGTATATTTATCTTCTTCAAGTTCGTCTAAGAGATAAACAGTTTTTACAAGTTCTTTTTTTAAAAAAAGATCTTTATATTCTTTTGATACCTCCATATCTTTTGATAATTCAAAAGTTTTATTAGGATAAAGTTCCATAAATGATAATTGACCGTAATAAGTTGTCAAAAATTTTGCAGATTTTTCAAACCATTCTATAGCTAAGTCCTGTTTACCAAGTTTTTTATAAGTTTTAGCCAACCAATAAGCTCCTCTCGATGTACTAATAGGATATCCAACGTTGTTATAGAAATTTTCAAAATGATCTTTTGCTAGTAATGGATCTTCTAAAAAGCTTAACGCTATCCATCCACTCATCCATTCTGCAGCAGCATACTCAGGACCATCTGTTAAAGCATGGTTGCTTGATATTTTATAGGCTAGTTCATATCTTTTTTTATAAATCAGAGATCGTGAAATAATTTCTCTTTCAATCCACCATTTATCAGGACGTACTAAATAATCTTTTGTATTTTTAATTTTTGATAAAATTTCAACAGAACTATCAACCCTACCTCTTTTTCTTCTCCATTTTAGCCTATCATAATTTAATCCTGCATCATTTTTAAATTTTGAGGGTACTTTTGATATTGCATTATCCACACCGTATGATTTGCTCATTAATAATTGTCTAGCTGTGTATAATAACTCATAATCTTTGGGTAAATATCTTAGTAGTCTTTTTAAGTCCCAATATTTATTGTTCCAAGCAAGATAATCTGCTCTTTTAATATAATCGTCAGCGTTAAGATATTTTTTATATTTTTTTCGATAGAATCTCAGTTCAGACTTACTTAATTCTGCTGTAATCCATCCTTCTTTAATTAAAAGAACGCCTTTTTGATTATTTCCACTTGAAATAAAACTTTCACCTAAAATCATTTTTCCAAAACCACTCAATGGTTCATTTGAATCAAACCAATCAATAATTTTTTTTGGAGATATAGATTTAGTTGAAAGCTTATGTTCCGCTAGATATCTAATTCTATTAATTCTAGGGTAATCTTTATTTGTGTCTATAAATGTTTTGTAATCATAATATGAAGCTTTATTGCCTTTTGTTAGCAGATGTCTCCATTGTATAAAGTTGTAAATGGATTTATCTTTAGCTTTTTTAGCGATTTTTGTTGCCTCACTCCAATTAGATTTTTTCATTTCAGCTATTGCTTTTTTTGCAATACTAAAATCTTTTTTGCTATAAAAATTTGATTTAGTAATTTTTGTTTTTGTGCCTGCAATTAATGGTTTCTTTTTTGGCAATATTAATCTATTTTTTGTAGTCTCAATTTCTGTAAATTCTGTTGATTTTTTCTCTATCTTTTTTGGTATTGGTTTTGGAAGTGGTTTTAAAATATTTATTAGAACCTTCTTTTCTAGTTCCTGTGTGGTTAATTTAGGTTTTTTTTAACGGTACAAGATTATTTACTTCTGAAGCAACAATACTGTATTTTATGTTTGATAGTAAAAGTAAGCAGATAATTATTATTAACTTTTTAAACATAATCTTTAGTATATGAATCGATAATTTATGTTATAAGTATTTATGTTTAAAGGATCAAATGTTGCTTTAATTACGCCCTTCAAAAATGATAAACTTGATGATGAGACTTACATCAAGTTGATACATTTTCATATTAATAATGGAACTAACGGATTAGTTCCAGCAGGAACAACAGGTGAATCTCCGACCTTAAGCCATACAGAGCATGAAAGAGTAATAGAGTTATGTGTCAAAGAAAGTAATGGAAAATTACCTGTTTTTGCTGGAACAGGTTCAAATTCTACTGAGGAGGCTATTTCATTGACTAGCCATGCAGAGAAAATTGGAGCTAGTGGTGCTTTAGTTGTAACCCCATATTATAACAAACCTACTCAAGAAGGATTATTTCAACATTACAAAGCTATAAATGATAAGTGTGGAATTCCTATTATAATTTATAATATACCAGGAAGGTCTGTAATTGATATGTCGGTTGATACAATGGCTAGATTATATGAATTAAAAAATATTATTGGTGTAAAAGATGCTACAGGAGATTTAAATAGAGTTGATGAAACATTAAAAAAATTAGGAAAAGATTTTTTACAATTAACAGGAAATGACGATAATGCATTAGAGTTTAATAAAAGAGGTGGTGAAGGAGCTATAAGTGTTACTGCTAATATTGCCCCTAAAATTTGTTCAGATTTTCAAAATTTTTCTAATTTAAAAAATAAAAATGCTAATAAAGATGAAGCAGAAAGACTAAACAAAATATTACAACCGTTACATCATGCGATGTTTGTTGAAAGTAACCCCAGTCCAGTCAAATATGCAGCTAAAAAATTAGGTTTGTGTGATGACGCAGTTAGATTACCTTTAGTTAAAGTAACTAATAATACCAAAGATATAATAAATAAAGCATTGGAATCTGCTAAGTTAGTTTAATGAAAAAAAAAACCAATTATGGTTTGAAAATTATTTCTTTAAATAGAAAAGCAAATTTTAATTATTTTTTTGAGGATCTTATTGAGGCTGGAATTGTTCTTAAAGGATCAGAAATAAAATCTGTTAGAGATGGTAGAGTAAATATAGCTGATTCTTATGCGGTAGAAAAAAATGGTGAAATAATTTTAATAAATTCTCATATAGCTAAGTATAAACAGGCCAGTAACTCAAATCATAATCCAATGGACGAAAGAAAATTATTACTTAATAAAAAAGAAATAAATAAGTTGATTGGTAAAATGCAAAGAGATGGATTGACAATTGTTCCGACAAAAATGTATTTCAAAAAAGGGAGGGCTAAAGTTGAAATTGCTGTAGCAAAGGGAAAGAAAAAATATGATAAAAGAGTTGTTAAAAAAGATAGAGATTGGAATCGAGATAAAGCTCGATACATAAGAAAATCAAGTTGAATGCTTTATATTGGAATAGGATCAAATTTAGGAAATAGAATTAGAAATATTGAAAAAGCGAAATATTTTTTAAAATTAAATGGAATAAATATATTAAAATCATCAAGTTATTATGAAACTCTGTCTTGGCCAGATCCAAATGAACCAAAATTCTTGAATATAGTAATTCAATCAAATACAAAAATATCACCAAAAAAATTCTTAGAAATTTCTAAATCAGTTGAAAATAGACTTGGAAGAAAAAAAAAATTAAAAAACTCTCCTCGAACATGTGATATTGACATAATATCACATGGAAGTAAAATTTTGTCTGGTGAAATTACAATACCACACAAAAGAATGTCTAAGAGAAATTTTGTTCTAATACCTTTATTTGAGATAGCTCCCAATTACGCACATCCAAAAACAAATGAAAGTATCAAGAAATTAATTTTTTCCTTACCAAATAAGGATATTACATCTATTAAAATTTTATAAATTAATGCTATATTGAAATAATGCTCAATTCTAATGATTTAATTAGCAAAGTAAAAAGCTATAATAAATTTGTAAATTTAGACCGATTAAATAAAGCTTATGATTTTGCTGTTAAAGCACATAGCAGTCAAAAAAGAGCATCAGGAGATCCCTATTCAGTTCATCCTATTGAAGTTGCAAACATACTTACGGAGTTAAAATTAGATTCAGCAACCATAGCAACTGGATTACTTCATGACACTATTGAGGATACATTTGCAACTTATGAAACTATTAAGGGTGAATTTGGTGAAGAAGTGGCAGAGTTAGTGGAGGGAGTAACTAAAATATCTGTATTTGAAAATACTGCAGTA
>CACJED010000008.1 GCA_902592285.1 uncultured Pelagibacteraceae bacterium
ATTTATCTCTCATAGCCATACCAATATCTAATACATGATCTTTTGGATCAATCTCTTGTAAAATTCTTTCTCTAAAATCTTTTTGATTTTTTAAATAGTAATTATTAATTTTAGTTTTTTTGATTAAATTGATTAAATCATCATTTGTTTTGGCAGGATTTCCAATAATTTTTTTCATTTAATAAAATTATATATGAATCTAATTGAAAGATCTATTTAATGATAACTAATTATAATTTTAAGGAACCAACCAAGCATTTTTATTAGTTTCCAAATCAAACTTTGCTCTTCGATGCCCTTTAGCAGCTAGATATAGCCACTCAATAGATTTAATTTCACATTTGATTACTGTAAAATTTTTATAACCCTCTTCACTTTGTTCTATTGTGTAATCAAAATCTTCTAATTTAGATATCATTCCAGAAGTTGGATTTTCCGATTTAGTTCCTGGAGGATTATCAGTTAAATAGCAACGTCTACTTATATGTTGAGTTTTTTTCCATGACTCTTCAGTTGTAGAATTTTGATTATTAACTTCACATTCTACTTTTACTCTTAACTGTATCTTTTCTTCTTTATCGTAGAAAACTAGAGAGGCATTCTTATTTTTTTTAAGAATATCCACCTTTGGAGATCTTATATCAGTATGAAATTGTAGTAGATTGTTTGCTCTATCTGATTTACGTAGAACAACAATTCTACCATCTACTTCATCTTGATGAGCACATATGAAAACAGGAATTCTAAATGGTGAACCCCTGTTAGTCACAGCATCATCTAGCATAGACCAATACTTATTTTGAATTTCTTCTAGGTTTTCATAGTATGCCGGTTGCATACATTACTTTCTAAATCTTTTAATTAAACTTGATGTATCCCATCTATTTCCACCCAAACCTTGAACTTCTCCATAAAATTTATCCACAAGTTCTGTTACAGGTAATAGTGAACCATTATTTTTTGCTTCATCCATAGCTATCTTTAAATCTTTTCTCATCCAGTCAACTGCAAAACCAAAATCAAATTTATCATCAATCATTGTTTTATATCTATTTTCCATTTGCCAGGATTGAGCAGCACCTTTTGAAATTACCTCAATAACATCTTTCATGTTTAATCCAGCTCTCATTCCAAAATTAATTCCTTCAGACAATCCTTGAACTAATCCAGCTATACAAATTTGATTAACCATCTTAGCCAATTGACCACAACCAGCTTTACCGAGTAATTTCATTTTTTTGCTGTAACAATCAATTTTATCTTTTGCTTTATCAAAGTCTACTTGATCCCCACCAATCATAACTGTTAGTGCACCATTTTCTGCACCAGCTTGCCCACCAGATACTGGGGCATCTAAAGCGCCGAAACCATTTTTTTTTGCATAATTATAAATTTCTCTAGCAATTGTTGCAGAGGCTGTTGTGTTATCAATATAAACTGCACCTTTTTTAATTGTTTTAAACGCACCATTATCACCAAATGTAACTTCTCTTAAATCATTATCATTTCCAACACATGTAAAAACGTATTCAGCACCTTTTGCAGCTTCAGCTGGAGTTTCAGCTATTTTACCTTTGTGTTCTTTAATCCATTTTTCTGCTTTTGATTTTGTTCTGTTAAAAACAGTTACATTGTGACCACCTTTTGATATATAACCTGCCATTGGATAACCCATGACACCAAGTCCTATGAAAGCAACATTACAACTCATAATTTTTTATGTTTAATAGTTTAAGTTTAAAAGTAATTGTCTTTGGATTTATTTTTACATTTTTTTCTAGCTTTGGACAGAGTTTTTTTCTTGGATTGTTTAATTCTAGTATTAGAGATGCTTTATCAATCACACATGGACAATTTGGCTCAATTTATGCATCAGCAACTTTGTTGAGTAGTATTGTTTTAATTTGGGTTGGAAAAAAAATAGATGATGTAAGTATATTGAAGTTTGCATCTTATGTGATAATTTTTTTATCTATTTCCTGCTTTATATTTTCAAAAATTTCATCCATTATTTTTTTATTTATAGGGATTTTTTTAATGCGTTTAGCTGGACAAGGATTATCTAGTCATACTGCAACAACAACTTTATCTCGCTTTTTTGATAAAAATAGAGGAAGAGCTTTGAGCATAGGGTGGTTAGGATTGTCATTCGCTGAATTTATGATGCCAGTTTTAATTGTTTTTTTATTAACTTTTATAGGGTGGAGAGATATCTGGACTTCAATTTCTATTTTAGTGATAATAGTTTTACCAGTTGCAACTTTTATTTTAGTTAAAGAAGTAAAACTAGATTCCAGAGAAGATTCTAAGATTGAGGAGAGTAATAAAGAAATTAAACAATGGAAAAGAATAGAAGTTTTAAAAGATTATAGATTTTACATAATATGCATGACCATGTTGGCTATGCCATGGATTGCTACAGGCTCTTTTGTTTATCAGTCATTTATAACTTCTTCTAAAGAATGGGGTCCTTATGTGATTGCACAATCTTTTATGATTTACTCGGTTTTATCAGTAATCACTCTTTTTATTTCTGGTTTTTTAATTGATAAATTTTCTAGTAGAAAATTACTAATCTATATGAATGTTCCTCTTTTTTTTGGAACTATAGTTCTTTACTATTTTGATACTCCATTGTCGTCATTTGTTTTTTTTGGTTTACTTGGAGTGACTAATGGGCTTGCGAATGTACTAGGTTCTTCAACTTGGGCTGAGATTTATGGAGTCAAACATATTGGATCTATAAAGGCATTAACTACTGCTCTGATGGTATTTTCAACTGCATTTGGTACTGCTTTATTTGGTTTCCTAATTGATATTGGTTTTTCAATCGAACAAATATCTGTTGTTTCAGGAACCTATATCTTTGGCTCAATTATTTTTCTTTATCTGGTAAAAAATAAGCTAAATCCACATTATTTATAAAATAGAACTTGATTTTTAAAGACTCACTGTGTAGATACTCCGCATGGCTAGAGTAACAGTAGAAGATTGTATAGATAAAGTAGATAGTCCTTATGAATTAGTGCTCGTAGCAAAAGAAAGAGCCACTCAATTAAACACAGGGATAGAACCTACACTAGATAGGGATAACGATAAAAATACAGTCATAGCACTTAGAGAAATAGCTGAAGAAAATGTTAAAGTTCCTGATTTAACTGAAAGTGCAGTTTACAAATTAAGAAAACATGTAGAACAAGTTGATGATGGTTCTGAGGATGATGAAGAAGTGGGTGATGATTTTGAAAGTTTATATAAAGGTGAAATTTCAAAAAGTGGTACACCAATCCTTCCATCGAAAAGAGCTAGAAAAGCCCCAGAAAAGATACAATTATCTAAAGATGATTTGGCTGAATTATCAAATGCAGCTAAACCAGATGTTAATTCAACTCAAGAAGAGACAGTTAACGAACAAGGCGAAGTTTCTTTAAACGATGTATCAGAGTCTGAAAACCCTGAAGTAGATACATCATTAGAGGACACTGAGGCTTCAAACTCTTAAAAAGCAAATCATGAATAGGAAGGTATCTGTTGCTCCTATGATGGACTGTACAGATCGTCATGAACGTTTTTTTTTAAGATTAATTTCAAAAAATACTCTTCTTTATACGGAGATGATTGTTGATGAAGCAATAAATAGAGGAGACAAAAAAAAATTATTAGAGTTTAATATTAATGAAAAACCTGTCGCACTTCAATTAGGTGGCTCCTCGCCAAAACTTTTAGCTGAAGCTACTAAAGTAGGTGAAGATTTTGGTTATGATGAAATTAATTTGAATCTAGGTTGTCCAAGTCGGAAAGTTGAAAAAAATAAATTTGGGGCTTGTTTAATGAAAGAGCCAGATTTAGTTGCTGACTGTTTAAGCAAAATGCAATCAGTAACAAAATTACCCGTAACAATTAAAACAAGAATTGGATATGATGATGTAGAAGATTATGATAATTTTTATAAATTTATTTCGAAATTAAAAGCAACTGGAGTAAAAACTTTTATCATACATGCCAGAAAAGCAATGTTGGGTAAATTTACTCCAAAGCAAAATTTGAATATTCCACCTCTTAAATATGAATATGTATACAAATTAAAACAAGATTTTCCTAACGAGGAGATAATCATAAATGGAGGAATAAGTTCTGCAGAAGAAATAATACCTCATTTACAAAAAACTGATGGAGTAATGATTGGAAGAGCAGCCTATCATACTCCTTATTTATTAGCAGATGTTGAAAAAAAAATATTTTGTAATGATGAAGTTCCGAGTAGAAAAGATGTAATAGAGCAACTTATACCCTATGTAAAAGATGAATTAAAAAAAGGAACAAGACTTAATCAAATCATGAGACATACACTAGGTTTGTTCCATGGACAAACTGGAGCTAGTAATTGGAAAAGGTACTTAAGTGAAAATATGTGTGTGAGAGATGCTGATGTTAAAAAAATTGATCACTTAATGGATAAAATTAAATATAATAATGTTGATACAAGAGTAGGACAATCTGCTTAATTCTATTTTATCAAACCAGTATTCTTTATATATACTTTTAATGATCGCTACAGCTTTTCCAGTAGGTTTTTTTGCAGGATTATTTGGTATAGGAGGAGGATTAATTACAGTGCCTTTTCTTTTTTTTATATTTGAAGCACTAGGTGTCGATAAGAACTTTTTAATGCATCTAGCAGTCGGTACTTCTTTTGCAATTATTATTCCTACTTCTATGGTTTCAGTCTATACACATAACAAGCATAAATCTGTAGATACTAACATTGTAAAAACCTATGGTTTATTTGTTATTATAGGCGTGTTGCTTGGAACTACATTTGCAGCAACGATGAAAACAAAATCATTAGTTATTTTTTTTACAATTGTTGTATTTTTTTTAGGTACTTATTTACTTATAAATTCAAACAAACAAACTATAAGCAAAAATAAATTTAAATTACATTTTAGGATAATATTTGGATTAATTTCTGGTTTTGTATCTGCACCGATGGGTATTGGTGGTGCAGTAATGAATGTTCCAATATTAAAATATTTTGGTTATCCAATAAAAAAAGCTATTGGAAGTGCTGCAACAATTGGTTTTATAATAGCATTGTGTGGAGCATTAGGATTTTGGTATTCTGGTTTAATATTAAATGTAAAATTACCTTTAAGTATTGGATTTATTAATGTTCCTGCATTTTTAATTTTCATCCCAATAACAATGTTCATGGCAAAAGTAGGTGCTAATCAAGCACATAAAATTGACAAAGTAAAACTTCAAGTTTTTTTTGGAATTTTTTTATTTGTGGTTGGAACTATTTTTATTTACAGATACTCAAGTCTCTAAAAAAACAGGGCGGTTTCAGTCTCCCTCTACCGCCCATATTTAATTATTAATCGATTCTATTAAAAAAATATAACACGTAAAAAGTGTATTTTTATTAATGTTTATAAATTTTATCAATAGATACTTGAAATCTTGATTTTTGAACTCATTATAAACACTTAAAAGTTTCTTAATCAATATTAAGTTGTTACATTTTTGTTTTAAAAAATGAAAAAGAAAACAAAAAAAAACATTAACTCAAAATTTAAAAATTTAAACTTAAGTTTATTAAAATCGTTTACCAATAAAACAAAAAAAAAATTTGAAAATTATATAAGTGATTATCAAAAAAAAAGAATTAAAGATAAAATTGATAATGAGAAAAGATTAAAGGCTGAGAGAAAAAAAGAAATTTTGCTTGAACAAAAATTATTAAAAAAAGAAAAAATTCAAAAATTAAAAGAAGAAAAACTTCAAATCTTAAAACAAAAAAAATTAATTACAGACAATGAAAAACAAGTAAGAAAAAATGAGGAAAAAAGAAAAAAACTTGAAGCAAAAAGATTAAAGATAGAACAACAAAAAATTAAAGATGAGGAAGCAAAAAAATTAAGAGAAGATGCTCATAAATTAAAAGAGGAAGAACTTCGAATCAAAATGCTCGAACGTCAAAGGATTAGAGAGGAAAAAAATAAGATTAAAGAGGAAAAAATTAAATTGAAAGAGTTAGAAAAAGAAAAAATTAGGGAGGAAAAAGAAAAAGAGAGACAAGATAAAGAAAGATTAAAAGACATAGAGAAACAAAAAAGACTAGATGAGGAACAAAGAATTAGAGAGGCTGCGAGAAAACTTAAATATGAGGAGGAAAGATTAAGAGAAACTGAAAATAGATTAAGACAATTAGAGATAGAAAGACAAAAAGAATTAAGAGAACAATTAATTAAAGAACAGGCTGAACAAAGAGAGAAAGAGGAAACAATCCGTCTGAGAGAAGAAAAAATTAAGGCTGAAGAGCGAGAAAAATTACAAATAGAAAGAGATGAAAGAGAAAGAAAGGAAGAATTAAGAAAAGAGGAAGAGGAAAGAAAAAGAATTGAAGAGGAAAAAGAAAAAGCATTAATGGAAAAAAAAGCGGAAGAAAAAAGAATTGAGGAAGAAAATAGAAGAATAAAAGAATGGGAACAAAAATTTGATGAAGAACAACAAAAAAAAGAAGAGGAATTAATTAAAAGATTTTATAGAAATGAGGAAAATGCAAGACAATCAAGCAGAATACTAGAGTCAGATAATCAAAATATTGAACAAGATAATAATGAAAAAAATTAAAATTACTTATTAAATTTTTTGATCATATTCACCAATTTTTCCCGTTTTTTTAAGTATCTCATCAATAAATTTAAATATATTGATTTTTCTCTCTTCAGAGGTAGGGCTTTCAGTTACAATTACTAAAGATGGCTTGTTAGATGAAGCTCTTATTAAGCCCCATGAACCATCAGCAAAAGAAAATCTTATACCATTTACAGTCAAAATTTCTGTAATTTGTTGCTTATCAATTAGAAAATTTTTTTCTTTAATTTCTTTAATTTGTTTAATTAGATCATCTATAACTTCATACTTTTCTTCATCTTTACAAAAAGGAGCCATAGTTGGTGATTGATATGTTTTTGGCAATTCATTTATAATTTCACTCATTTTCTTTTTTTGGTTATCCAAGAGATGACAAACTTGAATTGCTGAATTTATTCCATCGTCATATCCATAACCTAGAGGCTGATTGAAAAAAAAATGACCGCTTTTTTCAAAACCAGCTAAAGCTTTTTCTTTATTTACTTTTCTTTTAATATGAGAATGACCTGTTTTCCAATAAACAGTTTCACAATTATTTCTAATTAAAACTTTATCACTTGAATATAAACCCGTTGATTTTACGTCAACAATAAACTTTGAGTTTTGATATTTTTCTGATAAATTTCTAGCTAAAAGTAGACCTATTTTGTCAGAAAAAATTTCATTTCCATTGTTATCAATAACACCGACTCTATCCCCATCTCCATCAAATCCAAATCCTATATCAGCATTATTTTCTTTTACTTTCTTTGCAATCTCGTGAAGCATTTTTAAATCTTCAGGATTTGGATTATATTTCGGAAAATTCCAATTTAAATCACAATCTAACTCTATTACTTCACAGCCAACACCTCTTAAAATATCGGGTGCAAAAATACCCGCTGTACCATTACCACATGCAACAACAGCCTTTATCTTATTTTTCAATTTATTCTTAGTAATTAAATCGTCTTTATAAATTTTATCGAAATTTTCGATTTGTTTTTCATTTCCATTACCTTCAAAGAAATTTTTGTTTAAAGTAATTTCTTTCAATTCTTTCATTTCCTCTGGAGCGTGAGTTAAACCTTTTTTGATACCCATTTTTACTCCTGTCCATCCATTTTCATTATGACTAGCAGTAACCATAGCAACAGCATCTGCATCTAAATTGAATTGTGCAAAATAAACCATAGGAGATAAAGATAAGCCTATATCTTCAATAAAACATCCTGTTGAAATTAAACCTCTTTTAAGCGCGGTTTTAATTTCTTCACTGTAAGATCTATAGTCATGTCCAACTATCACTCTGGGATTTTCTTTAGTAGTATGTTTCTTTATTTGTGTACCTAAACCTTTTCCAAGATTTATGATTCCCTCTGAATTGATATCTTTTTCATAAACCCATCGTGCGTCATATTCCCTAAAGCCTAAAGGATCTATTTTTATTGACTGACTCATACTGTTAATTACTTACCTTTTTTTTATTTTTATGGTTGAATTTTTTTTATTCTGTTCTATAAATGTTCTATTGATTTACTAGTTATATAGTATATTAATACAAAGCGCATACAACATATAGTTGTTTTCGTAAAAATAACAAATTATAATAACAAAAAATGAATAAAATACTATCTCAGGCCTTAAAGAAAGCTGTCTCTGAATATAGCCCTGAGGTTAAAGAAGTCTCAAAAAATAATAGACCTGATCTTTTCTCTTTGAATAATGAAACTGAACTTTTTCAAAATGACAAAGGCATTATCATCAAAATAGATAGATCTAGAGACGCAAAACTAACTGACTTTGGTAAAGCAACTCTTAAAGATAGGTATCTTGGTCATAATGAGTCGTTTCAGGATCTTTTTGCAAGAGTAGCTAGCACTTACGCAGATGATAACTTACATGCTCAAAGAATTTATAATTATATAAGCAACCTCTGGTTTATGCCAGCAACTCCAGTTTTATCTAATGGCGGAACTAAAAGAGGATTACCTATTTCATGTTTTTTGAATGAAGCCTCAGATAGTTTGGGTGGTATTTTAGATCTTTGGAGCGAAAATGTTTGGTTAGCAGCTAAAGGTGGAGGTATAGGAAGTTACTGGGGCAATTTAAGGTCTATTGGTGAAAAAATTGGAAGAGTGGGAAAAACTTCAGGAATAATTCCATTTATAAAAGTTATGGACTCATTAACAATGGCAATCAGCCAAGGTTCGTTGAGGAGAGGTTCAGCGGCATGTTATCTTCCAATAGATCATCCCGAGATTGAAGAGTTTATAGAAATGCGAAGACCAACTGGTGGAGATCCAAATAGAAAAGCATTAAATTTACATCATGGTGTTTTAATTTCTGATGCATTTATGCGAGCAGTTGAAACTGATGAACAATGGGCATTAAAAAGTCCAGTTGATGGATCAATTCAACAAACAATTTCAGCAAGAAATTTATGGATTAGATTATTAACAGCAAGAATTGAAACTGGTGAGCCATATATAATTTATATTGACACAGTTAATAGACAAATTCCACAACATCATAAGTTAGCAAACCTTACAGTAAAGACCTCAAACTTGTGCAGTGAAATAACTTTGCCTACAGGTATTGATAAAGATGGAAAAGATAGAACAGCAGTTTGTTGTTTATCTTCTTTAAATATAGAAAAATATGAAGAATGGAAAGATGATCCAAATATGATTAACGATGTTATGAGATTTCTCGATAATGTTTTATCTGATTTTATAAATAAAGCTCCTGATCAATTCAAAGATGCTAAATATTCAGCAGAGAGAGAAAGAAGTGTTGGTCTAGGTGTAATGGGTTTTCACTCATTTTTACAAAAAAATAGAATTCCTCTTGAGTCAGTAATGGCAAAAGCATGGAATAAAAAAATTTTTAAAAATATTCATGAAAAAGTTAATCAAGCCTCACAAGATTTAGCTGAGGAAAGAGGTGCTTGTCCTGATGCATTAGAATACGGATTTAAAGAGAGGTTTTCTAATAAAACAGCAATCGCTCCTACAGCATCAATTTCAATTATTTGTGGTGGTGCTTCACCAGGAGTTGAGCCAATAGCAGCTAATAGCTATACTCATAAAACTTTATCTGGATCATTCAATGTTAGAAATAGATACTTAGAAGAAATTTTAGAAAGTCACGGAAAAAATGATGATGAGACTTGGTCTACTATTACAACAAATCAAGGTTCAGTTTCACATTTAGATTTTTTAACAAAATTGGAGAAAGATGTATTCAAAACTGCTTTTGAATTAAATCAGCATTGGATTATTGATTTAAGTGGTGACAGGACCCCATTTATTTCACAAGCTCAGTCAGTAAATTTATTTTTACCAGCAGATGTACATAAAAAAGAACTTCATAAAATTCATTTTGATGCATGGAAAAAAGGCTTAAAAAGCCTTTATTACTGTAGGTCAAAATCAATCCAGAGAGCTGAAAATATTAATGATGCAAAATCAACAGATATTACAGCAAATGTCTATAAATCAAAAAACCAACAATCAAACGAACAACAAGAATACGAGGAATGTTTATCATGTCAGTAGCAGAAAAAATTAAAATTGAGAAAAAAGAAATTATTCAACCAAAAAAAATGGGGCTCTTAACTGAAAACCCTGTTTATAAACCATTTAGATATCCCTGGTGTTATGATGCTTGGTTAACCCAACAAAGAATTCACTGGCTACCAGAAGAGGTTCCACTTGGTGATGATGTTAAGGATTGGCAAAAAAACCTATCACAACCTGAAAAAAATTTATTAACTCAAATTTTTAGATTTTTTACTCAGGCAGATGTTGAGGTTAATAATTGTTATTTAAGACATTATACAACTGTTTTTAAACCAACCGAAGTTTTAATGATGATGACTGCTTTTGCTGCAATGGAAACAGTTCATGTTGCTGCATATTCTCATTTATTAGATACGATTGGAATGCCTGAGTCTGAGTATTCCGCTTTTATGAAATATAAAGAAATGAAAGATAAGTATGATTACATGCAAGGTTTTAACGTAAATTCTAAAGAGGATATTGCAAAAACGGTTGCTGTGTTTAGTGCGTTTACAGAGGGTTTACAATTGTTTGCAAGTTTTGCAATTCTTCTTAACTTTCCAAGACATAATAAGATGAAAGGCATGGGTCAAATTGTAACTTGGTCAGTTAGAGATGAAACTCTTCATTGTAATTCTATGATAAGAATTTTCAAAGAATTTATAAAAGAAAATCCTGAAATATGGACTCCAAAATTAAAAAAAGAACTTTATGAGGCTTGCAGAACAATTGTTGAGCATGAGGATGCTTTCATAGACTTAGCATTTGAGATGGGTCCAATGGAAGGTTTAACAGCAAATGAAGTTAAAGATTATATTAGATTCATTGCTAACAGAAGGTTAGACCAGCTTGGATTAGAGCCAATTTATAAAGTTGAAAAAAATCCTTTAAGTTGGTTAGATACTATGTTGAATGCCGTTGAGCATATGAATTTCTTTGAGGGTCGTGCAACAGAATATTCTAAAGCCTCAACTCAAGGTACTTGGGCTGAAGCATTTAGTTAATTCTTTTGAAATATAAAAAGTACTTTAGAAAAACAAGCCTTAAGCAAAAAGGTGATGGTGAGTTTTTTTTAGAGGAAGTAAAAAAGAAAAAACCTAAAATTTTTTTAGAAGTAGGTGTTTTTCATGGGGTAACTGCTAGAAATGTTTGTGAGTTACTTGCTCAAATACATAATGATGACTTTAAATATATAGGATTAGACTTGTTTGAAGAAAGTGATGAATACAAATCTGAGATAATCCCCAATACAAACTTTTCAAATCCTTTTAAACAAATTTATTTTAAATATATTAAAAAACAAAATCCTTATTCTATTGAAGCTGTTAAAGATTTATTAAAAAAATTTGAAAATAATATTCACTTGATAAAAGGAAATTCAAATTTTGTATTAAAAAAAATAGATATGAACAAGGTTGATTATGTTTTCTTAGATGGTGGCCATGATTATAAAACTGTAAAAAATGATTTAAACTGTTGCAGTGAGGTGATTAATAATAATGGTACAATTTTATGTGATGATTATAATTTATCCTATGCCCCAGGTGTTAAAAAAGCTATAGATGAATTTGTAAAGCAGAACAATTTAAAATGCGAAATATTATTGAACTCAAGATTTGCAAAAATTGAAAAAAACTAATTATCTTTGATTTAATTGGACTACTTTTCTATGCTGATTACCTTTATAACTAGCTAATGGTCTAATAAGTTTATTTGCTGCGTGTTGTTCCATAATATGCGCCGACCAACCAGTTATTCTTGAAATTACAAAAATTGGAGTAAAGAAATCAGTGTCAAATCCCATTAAATGATATGTTGGTCCAGTAGGATAGTCTACATTTGGGTGAATATTTTTTCTATCAATCATTACTTTTTCAACGATGTCATAGATTTTTTCAAATTTTTTATCTTTTTTAATTTTAGCAACTTTTGCAAAATATTTTCTCATTGTAGGAACTCTAGAGTCACCTGATTTATAAACTCTATGTCCAAAACCCATAACAACTTCTTTATTATCTAAAGCGCTATTAATCCATTTTAGTGCATTATTAGGAGATTTAATTTTATTCATCATATGCATTACCTCTTCATTAGCTCCTCCATGAAGAGGACCTTTTAAGCTTGCGATAGCTCCTGTAATTGCACCATGAATATCAGATAAACTACTTGTTATAGTTCTCGCTGTAAAAGTAGAAACATTAAAGCTATGTTCTGCATATAAAATTAAAGAAACATCAAAAGCTTTAACTATTTCTTTTTGTGGCACTTTCCCAAAACACATATAGAAAAAGTTTTCAGCGATATTTAAATTTTTCTTTGGTTTAATTATTTTTTTACCTTTTCTTAATCGGTAAAATGCCGCTAAAGCTGTAGGCGTTTTAGCTAAAATTCTTATAGCTTTTCTCATATTTGCTTCTGGAGAAGAATCTGTAGTTTCTTTATCTTCAAGACCCATTATGCTTACAGCTGTTCTTGCTACATCCATTGGATGGGATTTTTTAGGCATTTTTTTGAGTATAGAATAAAGATCTTTGGATAATTCTCTATTATTCTTTTCCTCTTTCTCAAATTTTCTTAGTTGAATAGTGTTGGGTAGATCTTTATTTAAAATTAAATAAGCAACCTCTTCAAATCTGCAATATTCACATAAATCCTGAGCAGCATAACCTCTGTAAGTAAGAGAGTTAATTTCAGGCATCACTTTTGATACTTCAGTTTCATCAACAACTATTCCAAGCAATCCTTTTTTTATATCATCACCCATTATTCATGATCCTCAGTACTAAAATTATAAATTTTTTCATCTAAACTATTATATTTTTCATAATCAACAAGTTCATATAATCGTTTTCTTGTTTGCATTTTATCAATAATATTATTTTGATGTCCATTTGCATAAATGTCTCTTAAACCGTCCTCAACATTTTTCATTGCTAAACGTTGTGTAGTAACTGGGTAAATTACTATATTGTAACCAATTTCTTCTAATTTTTTATAATTGAGTAATTTTGACTTACCAAATTCAGTCATATTAGCAAGTAAGTAGCATGGTAATTCTTTTCTAACTTTCTCAAACTCATTTTCATCTTGCAATGCCTCTGGAAAAATTATTTCTGCACCAGCATCAATATATGCCTTACATCTATCTATCATTTTATCTAAACCCTCGACACTTTTAGCATCTGATCTAGCAATAATCTTAAAGTTGTTATCTTTTTTGGCTGACACACATTCTTTTATTTTATCTACCATTGCCTCAGTGGTAATTAATTCTTTATTATCTAAATGCCCACATCTTTTTCTCTCTATTTGATCTTCAAGATGAACTGCAGAAATTCCAAATTCTTCAAAAGTTTCAATTGTTTCTTTGCAGGATTTAAAACCTGTATCAATATCTACAATTGTTGGAAGGTTAGTTACTCTTGATATTAAATATGATCTAGTGCTTACATCTTGCAATGTTGTTAAACCAATGTCAGGAAACCCAAGGTCATTTGCCATTACTCCACCTGAAACATATACAGCATCATAGCCAATTTCTTCAATTAATTTTGCAGTTAACGGATTATAAGCACCAGGAACTCTCAAAATTTTATTTGATTTAAGTTTTTTTACAAAGTCCTCTCTTTTTTGTCTCGGTTCTTTGTCTACAAAATGCATTAAAAAATACCTTTTTTTAAATTTCTTTTTAGATTATTTTTTTTCACCTCTATGTTCAATTTATCTAAATGACCTGATTTTAATTTTTTTAAATTTTGCACTACTTTTAAAAATCTATTACTTTCTTTTTTACTTAATATATTTTCTGTTAATGTTAAAAATTTGTTGATATAATCTTTTCTTTTAAAAGGACGCTTTCCATAAGGATGAGCATCAGCAACCCCTTGCTCTTCAGTTATTTTCTTACTATTTTTAAGAGTTATTACCACTTTTGCTCCAAAAGCTTTTTTTCTAGGGTTTTGATCATGATATCTTTTTGTCCATTTCTTATCCTCATGGGTTTTTATTGATCTCCAAATTTTTATTGTGCTCTTTCTTTTAGCCCTGGCTTTTGTGTAAGATTTAACATGATGCCAAGAACCATCCTCTAAAGCTACTGCAAATATATACATTATTGAGTGATCTAATGTTTCTCTACTGGCATTAGGATCCATTTTTTGAGGGTCATTAGCACCAGTACCAATTACATAATGAGTATGATGACTGGTAAAAATATCTATTTTTTTTATTTGATTTAAATTTGGAACTTTCTTTTTAAGTTTTTTTGCTAAATCAATTAAAGCTTGAGATTGATATTCTGCTGAATATTCTTTCGTATAAGTTTCAAGTATTGCTTTTTTAGATTCACCTTTTTTTGGAAGTGGCACTTTATAAATTGCTTTTTTTCCATCTAGAATTCTTGCTATCACACTGTCCTCACCTTCATAAATTGGGCTGGGTGCACCTTCACCACGCATAACTCTGTCAACAGCTTCAATTGCAAGTTTTCCAGCATGTGCAGGAGCATAAGCTTTCCAACTCGAAATTTCACCCTTTCTAGATTGTCTTGTAGATATTGTTGTATGGAGTGCTTGTTGTACGGCTTGATAAATTGTTTCAGTATTTAGTTTTAACATAGAGCCAATTCCTGCTGCAACGCTAGGACCTAAATGAGCAATGTGATCTACTTTATGTTTGTGCAAACAAATTCCTTTAACTAAGTTAACTTGAATTTCATAAGCAGTTATAATTCCCCTTAAAAGATCAAACCCATTTTTTTTATTTTGCTGAGCGACGCTAATTAGAGGAGGAATATTATCCCCAGGGTGACTATAGTCTGCTGCTAAAAAAGTATCATGAAAATCAAGTTCTCTTACTGCTGTGCCATTAGACCAAGCTGCCCATTCACAATCAAATTTCAACTTACTGTTAACACCAAATAATGTTGCACCATTTTTTCTAGAATGTCTTAAAGCCATTTCTCTAGATGAAATAACTGGCCTTCTATTAAGTGATGCTATTGCAACAGATGCATTGTCTATAATTCTGTTTATTACCATCTCTACAGCATCTTTATTTAGCTTAGAATTATCGCTTGCAATTTCTGCAATTTTCCATGCAAGTTGATTTTTCTTTGGCAAATGTATTTTAGATGGGTAGACTTTTATCTTATGGACTATCAAAATAACTCCTAATTAACAAAAATGTTTTAATAGTTAAAAAAAAATAATCAATATCAAAGATATTTTGAAACTATTTTTTCTATACCTACAAAGTCTTTTATAATGTGATTATGATAAATTTCAGTTATTTTTTTTTCTGTATATCCGTCTTCCAATAAAATCATCGGTAACCTAGCACTTTTCGCAGCATTGGCATCAGACTCACTATCTCCAATCATAATAGATCTATTTATATCTCCATCTAATATTTCTATAACATTAGTAAGATGTCTTGGATCAGGTTTACAATAATCGAAAGTATTATAACCAGCCACATATTCAAAAAAATCATATATCTCAATTTTTTTTAATAGATCTACTGCTAAATAGTCGGTTTTATTTGTACATACAGCCATTGAAATTTTTTCTTTCTTACACCAAATTAAAAAATTTTTTACTCCTTTAATTAATGTGCTTTTAATGTATATATTTTTTCCATAATAATTTATAAATTCCTTAGTCATCTCATCTTTCATTGTTTGATCTTTAACAAGACTAAATTCTTTTTTAGCCTGACCCCAAATTGATCGACCAATTAATGCACCAGCTCCTTGTCCAACTAAACTTCTTATGTCTTCAGTTGATTTAGTTGGAAACCCAAATTTTTTCATTACATGATTGTGAGCTAACATCAGATCCGGCGCAGTATCAATTAAAGTGCCATCTAAATCAAAAAGAATTGTAAATTTATTTTTCATTATCTAAAGTATTTTTAAGAAATATTTTGTGAATTAAGAAAGGTATATACTTAATATAAAGATTTTCAAAGATGAAAGAGTTAAAATTAAAAAATTCACAAACTAATTTAAGAAATAAATTCTTAAAATTAGGTGTTAAAATGATTGGACCTGAAACAATTTTTTTTTCGAAAGATACTAAAATTGGAAAAAATGTTGTCATTGAACCGTATGTTGTTTTTGGTAAAAAAGTTAAAATTGGAAACAACGTTAATATTAAATCTTTCTCACATCTTGAAAATTGTAAAGTTGAAAATAAAGTTGATGTTGGTCCATATGCTAGAATTAGACCTGGCGTAACTTTAAAAGAGAATTCAAAAATTGGTAATTTTGTTGAAATAAAAAAAAGTATAATTGGAAAAAAATCTAAAGTTAACCATTTGTCATACGTAGGAGATAGTAATATTGGAAAATCTGTAAATATTGGTGCTGGTACAATTACTTGTAATTATGATGGTGTAAAAAAGAACAAGACAAAAATAAAAGACAATGTTTTTATCGGTTCGAACACATCTTTAATAGCCCCTATAACAATTGAAGAAGGAAGTTTAATAGGAGCAGGCTCTGTCATAACTAAAAAAGTTAGAAAAAAGTCTTTAGCTCTTACAAGAGCTTCTCAAATAGAAATTAAAAATTATAAAAGAAAAAAAAAATAATTATGTGTGGAATTATAGGAATCAACAGCAACAAATCTGTTTCAGCTACAATAATTAATTCATTAAAAAAATTAGAATACAGAGGATATGACTCAGCTGGAATAGCAACACTTTCTAATGGATTAATTAATGAAATTAAGTCAGAAGGAAGAGTTAACAATCTTGAAAAAAATTCATTAGTGCAAAATATGGAAGGCACTATAGGTATTGGTCATGTAAGATGGGCAACACATGGTTTACCTAACAGTATAAATGCACATCCACATTCATCACAAAATGTATCAGTTGTTCATAATGGAATTATAGAAAACTCGACGTTACTAAAAAAGTTTTTAGTTAATAAAGGTCATAAATTTAAATCCCAAACAGATACAGAAGTCATAGTGCATTTAATTACAGAACATTTAAAGACAGAAAATATCGTTAACTCAATTAAAAAAACTTTAAAAGCTTTACATGGAAGTTTTGCTTTAGGAATTATATTTAGAGATGAACCAGATTTGATTGTAGGAGCTAGAAGAGGATCTCCATTAGCAGTTGGTTACGGTCCAAATGAAAACTATTTAGGATCTGATTCGTACGCTCTTAAATCAATGACAAATAAAATAACTTATTTAAATGATGGAGAATTTTGTATTATTAAAAAAGATCATGTTGAATTTTTTAGTGAAGATGGAACTAAAATTAACAAAAAAGTCTTAGAGTTATCTAATGAGGAAGAAAAATACGATAAGGGTGATTTCAAACATTTTATGGCAAAAGAAATTGAAGAACAACCTTTAACACTCAAAAATGGTATTAAAGAATATATCGATACAACGAATAACAATATTAATATTTACAATATTCCTTGGAAGGAAAATGAAATATCTTCAATAATTTTAATAGGTTGTGGTACAGCATATCACTCATGCTTAATGGCAAAATATTGGTTTGAAGAAATTACATCTTTAGATGTATCAGTAGATATTGCTTCAGAATTTAGATATAGAAAAAATAGATTTAAAAAAGATTGTTTATATATTTTTGTGTCTCAATCTGGAGAAACAGCAGATACTTATGCAGCATTAGATTTATGTAATAAAAATGATATGAAAACATGTTCAGTTGTAAACGTTATTGAGAGTTCTATAGCAAGAGACTCAAAGTTCGTTCTTCCAATACATTGCGGCACAGAGATTGGAGTTGCCTCCACAAAAGCTTTTTTAGGCCAAATTCTTATTTTATATATTTTAACTCTAAAACTTGGATTATTAAGAGGAGATTTAAAAAAAGAAGAATTATCTGAAAAATTAAAAGATTTAAAAAAATTACCAAATCTTGTTGAGCAAACTTTACTTACAGATAATAAAATACAAAATGCATCCAATACATTTAATGAAGCTAAAGGCTCTATGTTTTTAGGCAGAGGGTTTTCATATCCAATTGCATTGGAAGGAGCGCTTAAGTTAAAAGAATTGTCATATGTACATGCCGAAGGATATCCTGCTGGAGAAATGAAACATGGACCTTTAGCTTTAATAGAGGAGGGAATGCCGGTAGTAGTATTGGCTCCTAGAGATAATTATTATAAAAAAACTATCTCTAATATGCAGGAAGTAATAGCTAGAGGAGCAAAAGTTTTATTAATAACTAATAAAAGCAAGGACGAGGTTGTTTCAGAAAATATATGGGAAACAATAGAGGTTGAAAGTAGTAATCAAGATTTATTACCTTTTCTTTTAACAATACCCTTACAAAAACTTGCTTATTACTCAGCCCTTAAAAAAGGGTATGATATAGATAAGCCCAGAAATTTAGCTAAATCTGTTACCGTTGAATAAAAAGAAAACTCTGATACAACAATCTTAGGTTGAATATGAAAAATTGGAAAGTTAATAGTTGGAGAAAGTATCCTGTAAAACATATTCCGGAATATCCGGAGAAGAAGGAATTGAATAAAGTTTTAGATAAAATAAAAACTTTTCCACCTCTAGTATTTGCAGGAGAAACTAGACATTTGAAACAACAGCTTGCTGATGTGGTAGATGGAAAAGCATTTTTATTACAAGGTGGTGATTGTGCAGAAAGTTTTGCAGAGTTTCATCCTGATAATATTAGGGACACATTTAAACTAATGTTACAAATGTCATTAGTTTTAACTTACTCAGCATCTTTACCAGTTGTAAAGCTAGGTAGAATTGCAGGACAATTTTCAAAACCAAGAAGTTCCCCAGTAGAGATAAAAGATGGTGTTGAATTGCCAAGCTATCTTGGTGATAATATTAATGGAATTGAGTTTAGTGAAAAAGCAAGAGTTCCTGATCCAAAAAGATTATTTAAAGCATACTCTCAATCTGCAGCTACTTTAAATTTGATTAGAGCATTTTCTCATGGTGGATTTGCAGATTTAAAAAAAGTACACACATGGAATTTAGGTTTTATTAAAAAAAGTCCTGAAGCAAAAAGATTTAAAGAATTAGAAGATCAAATTGCAAATGCTTTAGCTTTCATGGACGCTTGTGGAATAAATTCAGATTTTAATAGAAGACTTAAAACAGTTAATTTTTGGACTTCTCATGAAGCTCTCCATTTACCTTTTGAGGAGTCAATGACAAGAACAGATTCGACTACTGGTGAAAACCATGACACATCTGCACACTTTGTTTGGATAGGTGATAGAACTAGACAACTTGATGGAGGACATGTTGAATTTTGTAGAGGTATAGAAAACCCAATAGGCATTAAATGTGGTCCAACTCTCAAAGCTGATGATCTTATTAATCTTTGCAATAAGATTAATCCATCAAATGAAAAAGGTAAAATTACTTTAATCTCTAGATTTGGACATGAAAATGTGTCTAAACATTTACCAAAGTTAATTAGAGCCATAAATAGAGAGGGAATTAATGTTATTTGGTCATGTGACCCTTGTCACGGTAATACAATCCAAGCAGCTACAGGATTTAAAACAAGGCCATTTAACAGTGTTTTAAATGAGGTTAAAAATGTATTTGCTTGTCATCAGAGTGAGGGAAGCTATGCGGGAGGCCTTCACATTGAATTAACAGGCCAAAATGTTACAGAATGTCTTGGAGGAGCTCAAAAAATTTCTGAAAAGGATTTATCTTCTAGATATAACACTCATTGTGATCCGAGACTTAATGCCAATCAGGCATTAGAATTAGCTTTTTTGATCTCAGATGAGATAAAAAAGAATAGCTCTTATTCTAAAAATGCAGATAGAGCGGCATCTTAAAACATTGTAAAAATATTATTTGTTAATAATTTATAATCATGAGCCCCACAGAAAAAGTAAAATTTATATCAAATTGGATTAAAGATTATGCAAATAATATGCCATCTAAGGCAGAATCTTTAGTGATCGGAATTTCGGGAGGAATAGATTCATCTGTATCAAGCACTTTGAGCGCCATGACAGGTTTAAAAACTATTGTTTTATCAATGCCAATAAAACAAAAATCAAATCAACACGATTTAAGTTTAAAACATCAAGAATGGTTGAAAAAAAATTTCAATAATGTTGAAGCTCACACTATTAATTTAGATGAGCTGTTTTTAACTTTTAGTTCAAGTTTATCAAAATTTAACAATGAACACGGTATGGCAAACTCTAGAGCAAGATTAAGAATGACTACACTTTATCAAGTTGCAGCTGCCAATAAAGGTATAGTTGTTGGAACTGGAAATAAAGTTGAAGATTTTGGAGTGGGTTTTTACACTAAGTATGGTGATGGAGGAGTAGACATATCTCCAATAGCTGACTGTAATAAATCTCAAGTTTGGGAGCTTGGAAAAGAACTTGGTATATTAAAAGAAATAATTGATGCTGCTCCAACAGACGGTTTATGGGACGATGGAAGAACAGATGAAGGTCAACTCGGTTTAAAATATGATGAGTTAGAAGAGGCTATGAGTAACCCAAATTCACCTAATAGAGCAAAATACGAAATAATAAGAAAACAAAATTTGCATAAAATGGAGCCTATTCCAGTATGCAAAATTCCAAATTAATCAAATAGATTCACAAATCTATAATTTAAGTATATTTCTAAATTTATGACTAAAGATATTTTTTTAACAAATAATCTTAGTAACCAAAAAGAAAGGTTTATTCCTTTGGATGAAAAGAATATTAAAATGTATGTTTGTGGTCCTACTGTTTATGATGATCCACATATAGGAAATGCAAGACCGCTGATTATTTTTGACATTCTTTATAAAGTCTTAAAGAATACTTTTTCAAAAGTAACATATGTGAGAAACATTACAGATATTGATGATAAGATCATCAAATCCTCTCAAGATCAAAAAATATCTGCAAAAGAGTTAACGAAAAAAATTACATTAAATTTTATGGAAGACTGTAAGTTTCTAAATTGTGAAAATCCTACTCATCAGCCTAAAGCTACTGAATATATTGATTTGATGATTGAAATGGTAAATCAATTAATAAAAAAAGGTTTCGCTTATGAAAATAAAAATCATGTTTATTTTGAAGTAAAAAAATTTACTGACTATGGAAAATTATCTAACAAAAAATTAGAGGATTTAATAGCAGGATCTAGAATAGAAGTAAGTGAAGATAAAAAAAATCCTGAAGATTTTGTATTGTGGAAACCATCAAATAAAGATGAACCCTCATGGAACTCTCCTTGGGGAAAAGGTAGACCAGGATGGCATTTAGAATGTTCTGCCATGTCAAAAAAATTTTTGGGAAGTGAATTTGATATTCATGGAGGTGGTATAGACTTACTTTTCCCTCATCATGAAAATGAAATAGCTCAATCAAGATGTGCAAATGAATCGAAAATTTTTGCAAAGTATTGGATACATAATGCTTTTATAACAATGTCCAATGAAAAAATGGCTAAGTCTCAAGGAAATATTCTAAAGATTAAAGATTTTAGAAACAAGATAAGTGGACAAGTTATAAGATTAGCATTAATGAGTGCTCATTATAGACAACCACTAGATTGGAATGATAAATTAATAAATGATTGTCAAAATACTTTAGATAAATGGTATCGTATTTATTCCTCAAACATTAAACCAGTTGAAATAACAGAGGAAATTTTAAAACCTTTGTATGAGGATCTAAATACCCCAGGTTATATAGCAAATTTGCATCAACTTTATGAAAAAGCTAATAAAGGAGAAAACAAGGAATTATTCATATCAGCATGTAAATTTATAGGTCTATTAAATGAAAATAAAGAAGAGTGGGAAAAATATAAAAAAAATAAAGCAACAATTAGTGAGACAGAAATAAGTAATAAAATAAATTTAAGAAATGACGCAAGGGCTAATAAAAATTATGAAGAAGCTGACAAAATCAGAGATGAACTTTTTGACAAAGGTGTTTTAATAGAAGACAAAGATGGTAAAACACTTTGGAAATTTAAATGAGTAAAGAACGTTTATACATTTTTGATACAACTCTTAGAGATGGTGCTCAAACACAAGGAGTAGATTTTTCAATTGAAGATAAAGAAAAAATTGCATTTGCTTTGGATAATCTTGGTGTTGACTATATAGAGGGTGGTTGGCCAGGTGCCAATCCAACTGATACTGAGTTTTTTCAAAAGAAACATAATTTTAAAAATTCAAAACTTACATGCTTTGGAATGACTAAAAAAACTGGACGAAGTGCAGAAAATGATACTGGTTTATCAGCATTGATAAATTCAAATGCTCCAGCGGTATGCTTAGTCGGAAAATCATGGGATTTTCATGTCGATACTGCATTGGGTATAACAAATGAAGAAAATTTGGAAAATATAGCTGAGAGTGCAAAACATTTTATTAAAGGAAAAAAAGAATTTATGTTTGATGCTGAACATTTTTTTGATGGTTATAAAGCAAATCCGAAATATGCTATTTCTTGTATCAAGACTGCTTATGATCAGGGTGCTAGGTGGGTTGTATTATGTGATACTAATGGAGGAACACTTCCACACGAAGTAACAAAAATAGTTTCTGAGGTATCAAAGATAGTGCCAGGTAAAAATTTAGGTATTCATGCTCATAATGATACTGGTAATGCAGTAGCAAATTCTTTGGCTGCTGTATTATCTGGAGCTCGTCAAATTCAAGGCACTATAAATGGATTAGGTGAAAGATGTGGTAATGCTAATTTGATGTCATTAATTCCCACTTTTTATTTAAAGAAAGATTTTTCATCAAAATTTGAGATTGGAATTAAATCTAAAAATATTAAAAATTTAACAGATTGTTCAAGACTATTAGACGAAATTTTAAATAGAAAGCCAAATCAACATTTACCTTATGTTGGTGCTGCTGCATTTTCACATAAAGGAGGATTACATGTGTCTGCAGTGCAAAAAGATCCAAAAACTTATGAACATATAAATCCTGAGGAAGTTGGAAATACAAGAAATATTGTTGTGTCGGATCAGTCAGGTAAATCAAATATAATTTCAAGATTAAAAAGTATAAAAATTGATATTGAAGAAAATGATCCTAAAATTAAAAAATTATTAGATGAAGTTAAAGACAGAGAATTTATTGGTTATAGTTATGATGGAGCTGATGCATCATTTGAATTATTAGCCAGAAGAATTATTGGAGAAATACCAAGATATATTTCTATTAATGAATATGATGTTTCTGTAAAAAAAGATAAATCTGGAAAAATTGTCTCTTCTGCGAAAGCACAATTAGAAGTCGATGGAGAAAAAATCGTTTGTGAAGGAGAAGGTAATGGACCAGTAAATGCTTTAGATAACGCTATAAGACAGAACGTTGATCGATTAGCAAAATATTCAACTTATTTAAAAGATTTAAAATTAGTTGATTATAAAGTTAGAATTTTGAATACAGGCACTGAAGCAGTCACTAGAGTATCAATTGAAAGCACAGACTCTAAAGGAAAAAATTGGTTTACCATTGGTGTATCTACGAACATTATTGATGCATCATTCAAGGCATTAATTGATAGTTTAGATTATAAATTATTTAAAGATAAAGCTCCTGCAAGTTTATAGGCATGAAAATTAAAAAATTTTCAAAAAAACCCTCTGATATTAAAAGTAGAGTTGGTGCTAAACCAATTATTTGTTATCCAAATAAAAATATTGAGGATCAGAATCTAAGTATTTTACATGTAGCAAGAAATAACTTAATCAAAAAAAAAGAAATAATTGTTCCCCCAAGAGATGCAAAGACATTCGAAGTAAAATTTGGCGAATTTTTCAGAATTGAAAGTGTAGAAGGGCCACAAGTAGGTGATTTGAATCTATTTAATTTAAATAATTTAGAAGAAAAATTTTATTCTGGAAAAACAAGAGCACTATACGGAACACATTTATCAGTTGGAGATAAAATGTTTAGTAGTTTTCCATATCTCAGATCTTTGGCAACAATTACTTGGGACACATTAGATTGGTACGATTATGATAATGATGGTGGCTCTGTTCATGATGTTATTGGAACTCGATGTGATCCTTATACCTCCAAGTTAATTTCGAATAAAGATTATCATTATTGTTGTCACTCAAATTTAACTAGAGCTTTAGTTCAAGAAAAAAATATTAAATTAGATGAAGCTGAAAAAATAGTACACGATGTATTAAATGTATTCATGTTAACTGGTTTTACCAATGATACTAAACAGTATTTTATGAAAGCCAGTCCAGTTAGACCAGGAGATTATCTGGAATTTTTTGCAGAAACAGACATACTTGGAGCACTTTCAGCATGTCCTGGAGGAGATTGCGGCTCAGAACATTCATCAGATGTTGCTAAATGCTTTCCATTAAAAGTTACTATTTGGACAGTTGATTATGAATTTATCAAAAATTTAAAACCTTCTAACATATCTGATTATAACAGAAATCATGGCATAGATTAATAATGTCAAATAATAATATTACCTTTATATTACATAAGCCTCAACTTTCAGAAAATATTGGTGCCTGTGCAAGAGCAATGAAAAATTTTAATTTCAAAAAAATGATAGTAGTTGATCCAAAACCAATTTATCCAAATGATAAAATTTTAGCCACATCAGTTGGTGCTAAAGATGTAATTAATAAAAGTAAAAATTTTTATAATTTACAATCTGCTTTAAAAAATGTTGATATTGTTATTGCAACATCTTCTAGATTTAGAAATAAAAATGTAAAACATATTCAGTTAGAAGATCTTAAAGGTATAAATTTTAAAAAAAAAATAGCCTTCCTTTTTGGATCAGAGGCCTCAGGATTATCCAATAATGAAATTAGTTATTCTAATTATACATTACAAATCCCAACAAACCCTAAATTCAAATCATTAAACTTATCACATAGTTTAATAGTTATCGCTTATTATGTTTCAAGTATTCTTAAAACAAAAACTAAAAAATTTGATAAATCAAAAAAAATTAAGACCGCCTCAAAAAAAGAAATATTTAAAATGTCTAATCTTTGTATTAAAAATTTAGAAGAAATAAATTTTTTTAAACCTAAAGAAAAGAAACCCATTATGCTAGAAAACTTGAGAAATATTTTTTACAGGATGGATTTGTCATCTAAAGAAACCCGTATTTTATCTGGGGTATTTGCTAGCTTAGGAAAAAAACGTTGATTGACAATCTTATGAGTAAGTTTATAAGACCTCTATTCAAATGACAAAAAGATTAAACTCTAAACATAAAGTTGATAGAAGATTAAAAGTAAACTTATGGGGAAGGCCTAAAAGTCCTTTTAATTCTAGAGCATATGGGCCTGGCCAACACGGTCAAACAAGATCATCAAAACCATCTGATTATGGAATTCAACTTCAAGCTAAGCAAAAGTTGAAAGCATATTATGGAAATATAAATGAGAGACAATTTAGAAATATATATAAAAAGGCAGTAATGCTTAAAGGTGATACAAGTGAAAATTTAATAGGTCTTTTAGAGAGAAGACTTGATGCCATTATCTATAGAGCAAAATTTGCAACTACAATATTTTCAGCCAGACAATTAATTAACCACGGACACGTAAAAGTTAATGGAAAAAAAGTTAATATTTCATCTTATTTAGTCAAAGAAGAGGATACAATTGAAATTAGAGATAAATCTAAACAACTTGCAATTATTGATATTGCTCTAGCAAATAAAGAAAGAGAAACTCCTGAATATATTCAACTAGATGAAAAAAACAAAAAATTAAAATTTGTTAGAATTCCTAGATTTGATGAAGTTCCATATCCTATTGTTATGGAACCAAACTTGGTCATTGAATATTATTCAAGATAATAGTTTTGATCAAACGATCCTCAAAAAAATATATAGATAATTTAATAGAACAAAATCCTAACTGGAATGTGCTAGATGTAGGTTGTGGTTATACTGCTCATAAAAAAGCTAATGTAATTTGTGATATTCAAGATTTGTCAAAATTTTATAAAGATAAAAAATTTATAAAACTTGAGAGTAAAAAATTACCATTTAAAGATAAAGAATTTGATTTTGTTATTACATCACATGTTATTGAACATGTAGAGGATGTTGATTTTTTTATTAAAGAATTACAAAGAATTTCCTCTAAAGGATATATAGAATTACCTACAATTTTGGAGGATAATTTAGTTTTTGAGAATAAAAATGATCATCTATGGCATATGGAGTTTGATGATGTTAATTATCAGTTATTAATTAAAAAAAGAGTTCAATATCTAGAACCTTTATTAACAGTCTCCTCAGCTAAAAAATTAGCAGATCAATTTAGACAAAGTTTAATTTTAGAATTAATTTGGGAAAACACTATTGAATTTAATTTTATAGAAAATAATGATTTGGCTTTTAAAAAAATTTCAAGGTTAACTTTAGCTAGAAAATTTTTTTCTAAATTATTAAGAAATTTAATTAGATAATTTTTTATTTAGTTTTTTTTGAAATTTATTCCTTTATCCTCAAAAATCTTTTTAAGTTCTCCATTTTCAAACATTTCTTTTATAATATCGCAACCACCAACAAATTCTTTTTTAATATAAAGTTGAGGAATTGTTGGCCAATCACTAAAAACTTTTATTCCTTCTCTAAGGTTCTGATTTTCTAAAACGTTAATGCCTTTATAATTTACTTCAAGAATTTTTAATATATTTGAAACAGCCATTGAAAACCCACATTGTGGTGCATCTGGTGTTCCCTTCATGAACAAACATACATCATTATTATCTATGTGGTTTTGAATTAAATTTTTTGTATTTTCATCCATTATTGTTCCTTTGTTTTAATTGCTAGAGCATGTAATTCATTTCCCATTTTGCCTTTTAATGAATTATACACCATTTTATGTTGTTCTATTTTGCTTTTGCCAGAAAACTGAGAAGAAGTTATTGTCGCTGAATAGTGATTACCATCACCTGCTAAGTCTTGAATTTCAACTGTAGCATCAGCCAAAGCTTCTTTGATTAAACTCTCAATTTCTTTTAAATCCATTGCCATTATTTACTCATATATTCTTTTAACCAATATTTATTTGAAGTTTTCAATTCGTCAATTGTTACTTTTGACTTTTCACTAATAAATAATTGATCTTTAGTTATTGTTCCTAATTCATCATAGTGTACAGCATTTTTATTTAAAATATCAGTTACTTTTTTTAGAACTTCTTTGGTAACTTCAATTATATATCTTCCCTGATCCTCAGCAAAAAAATACTCAATTTCGTTAATTAGATACTTTGGTTTATTTAGATTAATGCCTTTATTTCCTTTAATACACATCTTTGAGACAGCAGTGATAATTCCACCTATCGATACATCGTGGGCACTTTTAATATAACCTGCATCTATTAATTTCAACAGAGTTTCTCCATTATTTTTTTCATTAAATAGATTTATCTCTGGAGGGGGTCCTTTTTTTTCGTCTAAAATACTTCTTGCAAATAAACTTTGATCTATATGTCCTTCAGTTTTTCCAATCACTAAAACAATATTATCAATTTCTTTAAAATTCATAGTAATCATTTTTTTATAATCTTTTATTAAACCAATACCACCAATAGAAGGTGTAGGTTTAATTCCTACATCTTTAGTTTGATTATAAAAAGATACATTTCCCGAAACTACTGGGAATTTTAAATATTTAGCTGCATCCCCGATTCCTTGAACACATTCAACAAATTCACCCATGTTTTCCTCATTTTCAGGACTACCAAAATTTAAACAATTTGTAATAGCAATTGGTTTTGCTCCTACAGAAATTAAATTCCTAAAACTTTCACATACAACTTGCTTCCCACCTGTTAAAGGATGTGCCCAACAATAAATCGCAGAAGAATCAACTGATGCTGCCACAGCCTTATCACTTCCATGAACCCTTACAACACCTGAGTCTCCGCCTGGTTTTTGTATAGTATCACCCATAACAGTATGATCGTATTGTTGCCATATCCATTCTTTACAACAAACATTTGGATTAGATAAAATTTTCTTCAATACATCTATTATTTTTAAGTTTTTAAGATCTTGCTTTTTGATTTTATTTTTTTTTGGAAGTTTTGATTTTTTCCATTTTCGGTCATACATTGGTGAGTTTTCAACCAAAGTATTTACCGGGATACTCGCAACTTTCTTATTATCAAAAAATAGTTCGATTTTCTTAGTGTCGGTAGTTTTACCAATTACAGCAAAATCTAGGTTCCATTTATCAAATATTTTTTTAGCATGTTCTTCTTTGTTATTCTCAAGAACGATCAACATTCTTTCTTGGCTTTCGGAAAGCATAATTTCATAAGGAGACATTTTTGTTTCCCTACAAGGAACTTTATTTAAATTAATTTCTATTCCAAGATTTCCTTTAGATGCCATCTCTATACTCGAAGAAGTTAGTCCTGCAGCACCCATATCTTGAATAGATATAATTGAATCTCCAGCCATTAATTCCAAACAGGCTTCAAGCAATAATTTTTCAGTAAAAGGATCTCCAACTTGAACAGTTGGTTTTTTTTCCTCAATTTTTTCATCAAAACTAGCTGACGCCATGCTTGCTCCATGAATTCCATCTCTTCCAGTCTTGGATCCAACATAAATAACTGGTTTATTTAAACCTGCAGCTTTTGAGTAAAAAATCTTATCTTTTTTAACTAAGCCTAACGTCATTGCATTAACTAAAATATTGCCATTGTAAGAACTATCAAAGCTTGTTTGACCAGCAATGGTAGGAACACCCATACAATTGCCATATCCTCCGATACCATGAACTACACCTCTGAGTAAATTTTTAGTTTTTTTCTGTTGTGGAGATCCAAAATGAATTGAATTTAAATTAGCGATAGGCCTTGCACCCATAGTAAATACATCTCTCATAATTCCCCCAACTCCTGTTGCAGCACCCTGGTATGGCTCAATAAAAGATGGATGATTATGGCTTTCAATTTTAAAAACAATCGCATCATCATCACCAATATCTACTACCCCAGCGTTTTCTCCTGGTCCTTGAATAACTTGTTTACCTTTTGTCGGAAGATTTTTTAAGTGGAGTCTTGATGATTTGTAAGAACAATGCTCATTCCACATCGCAGAAAAGATACCAAGTTCAGTAATATTTGGAACCCGATTAAGTAATTTACAAATTTTTGCAAATTCATTTTTTTTAAGACCGTGATCAATTGCTACTTGTTCGTTTACAATCATTTTAAATTATTAATTAAATTATTAAAAAAAATAGAACCATCTTCTCCTGAAAGAAATGGATCAATCATTCTTTCGGGATGAGGCATCATTCCTAGTACGTTTTTTTCTTTATTAAATATTCCAGCAATATTTCTTATTGATCCATTAGGATTATATTGTTCATCTATTTTACCGTCTTTATTACAATAATTGATTGCAATTTGATCGTTATCTTCAATTTCTTTTAATTGATCTCTTGAACAAAAATAATTTCCCTCATTGTGAGCAATGTGTAATTCTAATATTTCTGTTTCTATATTTTTAAAATAAATATTTTTTTTGTCATTTATTTTTACGAAAACATTTTTACAAATAAACTCTAAGTATTTATTTCTCAATAAAACACCAGGGACTAAACCTGTTTCAACTAATATTTGAAATCCGTTACAGACTCCCATAACCATGCCACCAGATTTTGCAAAATTAATTACCGACTGCATTATTTTTGATTTAGAAGCCATACTTCCGCATCTCAAATAATCTCCATAAGAGAAACCTCCAGGCAAAACAACTAAATCACTTTTTGGAATTTCAGTATCATTATGCCAAACCATTTTGTTTTTAAAACCAAACTTTTTTAAAGCAACATCCATATCTCTATCACAATTAGAACCTGGAAATGTAATTACGGATGATTTCATCAATTATTGTGCATCAATAATTTTATAATTTTCAATGACAAGGTTGGCCAAAAGTTTCTTACACATTTCCTCAACTGAATCTTTTGCTTTTTTAGGGTCATTTTCTTTGGTATCGATTTCAAAAAATTTTCCTTGTCTTACATCATTAATGTCATTAAATCCCATACCATCTAATGTTTGGTGAATAACTTTTCCTTGAGGATCAAGTACATCTTTTTTAAGTGTGATAATTACAGAAATTTTCATTAATGTTTTCTTTTCACTGATGATAATTTAGTAACATTAACTGCTGAAACATTCGACTGTTCATGAAGTATTCCAAGTCTTTTCGCAACCTCTGTGTAAGCAGGAATTAGATCACCTAAATTTTTTCTAAATCTATCCTTATCAAGTTTTTTATCAGTTAAAGTATCCCATAACCTGCATGTATCTGGGCTTATCTCATCTGCTAGTATGATTTCATTTTTTCCACTCTCATGAGTAAATCCAAATTCTACTTTAAAATCTACCAATTTTATTCCCACACCTCTAAACATCCCCATAAGAAAATCATTTAGTCTTGATAGATTTTCATCAATTAAATCAAGCTGCATTATGTTAAGCCATTTAAAAGTTAAAATATGCTCTCGGCTAATTATTGGGTCTCCAAGTTTGTCATCTTTAAGACAGTATTCTATTAGAGGTTTTTCAAGAACTGTTCCATCTTCAATTCCTAATCTTTTAGTTAAAGATCCAGTTGCAATATTTCTTACTATAAATTCTATTGGTATTATATCAACTAGCTTAACTAGTTGTTCTCTCATATTAACCCTTTTCACTAAGTGGTTCTTAATTCCCACTTCTGATAAATTTGAAAGTATATGTTCAGATATTCTATTATTTAAAACTCCTTTACCTTCAATAGTAGTTTTTTTTTGATTATTAAATGCTGTAGCATCATCTTTAAAATATTGAATTACTAAATTTTTATCATTTGTTGCATAAATGATTTTTGCTTTTCCCTCGTATAATTTTTTTCCTTTTTTCATTATCTAAAAACTCTTCTAAAGATGAAATTTATATTTTTAAAGTGTTTTGTATAACTAAATATAGATTTTAGTTTTTTTGGGGTTATTTTTTTCATAATTAATTTATCAGAAGAAATAACATCAAATAAATTTAAATTTTTATCTAGACATTTTTTAGCATGATTTTGAACTATTCTATAAGATTGTTCTCTACTTAAGCCAGATTTTGTTAACTCTAACATAATTTCTTGGGAGAAAATTAAACCTTTTGTTATATTTATATTTTTTAACATTTTCTTTGGATAAATGATCATATTATCAAGAATATTTGTTAGTCTTACTAAAGCAAAATCTGTTGTAATATTAGCATCAGGTCCAATATTTCTTTCAACACTTGAATGTGAAATGTCTCTTTCATGCCAAAGAGCAATATTTTCTAGCGCTGGGATAACTGCACTTCTCACCATTCTTGCGAGGCCTGTAAGGTTTTCACTTAAAATAGGATTTTTTTTATGAGGCATAGCTGAAGAGCCTTTTTGATTTTTTGAAAAGTATTCTTGTAATTCATAAACTTCAGTTCTTTGTAAATGTCTTATTTCGATTGCAACTCGTTCTATAGATCCTGCAATGATGCCAAGTACTGAAAAATAAAAAGCGTGTCTATCTCTTGGAATTATTTGTGTTGATATTGGTTCAACTTTTAACCCTAATTTTTTTGCAACATGTTTTTCAACATTAGGGTTAATATTGGCAAAAGTGCCAACAGCCCCAGATATTGCGCAAGTTGATACTTCATCAATTGCATTTACCAATCTTTTTTTATTTCTTTTAAATTCTTCATAAAAAGAAGCTAACTTCAATCCAAAAGTAACTGGTTCAGCATGAATACCGTGACTTCTACCCATACATGGTGTGAACTTATATTTATTAGCCTTTTTTTTAAGCACTTTTAAAATTTGATCTAAGTCTTTAAGAATGATTTTCCCTGATTGAACCATTTGAATGTTGAAACTAGTATCTAATACGTCTGATGATGTCATTCCTTGATGTAAGTATCTTGCATTAATTCCAGCTTTCTCAGTAACAGATGTTAGAAAAGCAATAACATCATGTTTAACTTTTGACTCTATTTTATGAATTCTATTTACATCAATTCTAGCTTTTTTTTTTACAATTTTGGCAACACCTTTAGGTATTTGACTGAGTTTTTCCATGGCTTCAGCTGCAGCAACTTCGACATCAAGCCATATTTTATATTTATTTTCCTCTGACCAAATGTCAGTGAGTTCTTTTCGCGAATATCTTTTAATCATTAATTATAAGTATGGGGGCTTTGAGTAACCTTTAGCAGATTCTGTAAAGATTTCATAACCATTTTCTGTAATTCCTAAAGTATGTTCAAATTGTGCTGATAAAGATTTATCTTTTGTAACAGCAGTCCAACCATCATTTAACATTTTAACAGGAAATTTACCTGCATTAATCATTGGTTCAATGGTAAAAGTCATTCCAGGTTTTAGCTCCATACCAGTATTTTTATTTCCATAATGTAAAATGTTTGGTGGCTCATGAAATGTTGTACTTATTCCATGACCACAAAAATCTCTAACAACTGAAAAACCCTTTGCCTCAACAAAAGATTGTATTTCATGACCAATATCTCCAAGTTTTTTTCCTGGCTTTAATATTTTAATTGCTCTCATCATAGACTCATATGTTGTATCTATAAGATTATTTAATTTAACTGATGTAGTTCCAATACAAAACATTCGACTAGTATCTCCATAGTGTCCGTTAACAATTGCAGTCACATCAACGTTAATAGCATCTCCATCTCTTAAAATTCTGTCTGATGGAATACCATGACACACAACATGATTTAAAGATGTACATAATGATTTTGTAAAACCTCTATAATATAGTGGAGCAGAGTGTCCTCCGTTATCCCTTATAAATTCGTAACCTAGTTTATCTATATAGTCGGTCGAAACTCCCTCTTTGATATTTTTCGATAACATATCTAAAGTTTTGGCAGCTAATTTTCCTGCGATTCTCATTTTATCAAATTTTTCTTTGTAATTAGTCATCAATAATTTTTAATTTTTTATCAATAAATATTTTTTTAGTATCTATATCACATCTGTAAGCTAAAAAATTTACTCCTGCTTTTTTAGCAATTAAATAATTATTATAGTACTCAGTATCTATATCTTTAGCTATCTTAAATTTTTCCATGTTTTGAATTTGAACTAAAAATAATAGATAACATTTATAACCTTTTTTTATGGCATCAATAAGAGTAATTAAATGTTTGGAGCCTCTTTCTGTTACGGCATCTGGAAATTCAGCTATTTTTTTACTTCTAAAAAGGGTAACGTTTTTAACCTCTACAAAAATTTTTTGGTTTTTTTTCTCTATTAAAAAATCAAATCTGGTTTTTTTATTAAAAAATACCTCTGGTTTAATATGACTACTATTCTTTAATTCTTTGATAAGGTTATTTTCTAAAGCATGTTGAGTTATTCTATTTGCCTTATGGGTGTTTATACCAACAAGATTTTTTCTTGTTTTTATAATTTCAAGTCCATACTTAAGTTTTTTTTTAGGGTCATTGTTTGGTAGTAAATAAACTTCATTACCTTCATCCAATAAGCCTTTCATTGATCCTGTATTTGGACAATGAGCGGTTACAATTTCATTCTTGATTTTTACATCAGTGAAAAAACGTTTATATCTTCTGATAAATTTACCTTTTACTAGGGGCTTGGAAAATTCCATCTATAGATTATACATTTTGTGTGAAAAAAAACATAAAAGTTAATGCCGCAATTTTGATTATTGGGAATGAGATACTCTCAGGTAGAACTCAAGACACAAATACATCTACATTAGCAACATGGTTAAATTCTATTGGTGTTAAAGTTGGCGAGGTAAGAGTTATCCCTGATGTTGAAAAAACAATTGTAGATACAGTAACTTTATTAAAAAAAAATTATAACTATGTTTTCACTACAGGCGGAATCGGTCCTACTCATGATGATATTACAGCTAAGTCTGTATCAAAAGCTTTTAGTCTTAATTATGAAATTCATAAAGAAGCTTTTAAAATTCTTGAAGCTTATTATAAGCCAGGCGAATTCAATGAGGGAAGACAAAAAATGACTTGGATGCCAAGTAATGCAAATTTAATTCTAAATCCTACAAGTGGAGCGCCTGGTTTTAGTGTAGAAAATGTGTTTTGTTTACCAGGTGTCCCTTCAATTTTGAAATCAATGTTAGGTGGTTTAAAACATAAAATTATAGGCGGTCAGCCAATCAAAAGTCTTACAATTAGTCTAAGAACAGTTGAAAGTGAAATTGCTAATTCTTTAACTAAAGTTCAAGATGAAAATAATGAAGTAGAAATTGGAAGTTATCCATTTTTTCATGCTGGTAAATTAGGAGTTTCAATTGTTATAAGATCTGAAGATCAGCTTAAAATTGACAAATGTAATTCTCAAATTTTGAAATTTGTTAACGAAAAGAAAATTGAAATAGTTGAAAGATAATGCTGTATTTTGCTTACGGTAGTAACCTTAATCACTTTCAAATGAAAAGAAGGTGCAAGGATAGTATATTTTTAAAAAAAATTAATCTTAAAGGTTTTAGATTAACTTTTAGAAGTAAATATAGAGCAGCAGATATTGAGCCTAAAAAGTCTTCATTAGTTCCAGGTGGATTATTTGAAATTTCAAGAAGTGATGAAAAAAAATTAGATATTTATGAAGATTTTCCAAATTTATATAAAAAATTTTATTTTACCTATTACGGTAAAAGAATTATGACTTATACGATGGTTAAAAAAACCTCATTTATGTTTCCAACTGAAAGATATCTAAACGTAATTAAAAGAGGTTATAAAGATTGTAATCTTAACATGGAGATTTTAAAAAAATCGCTAATAGCCTAAATTAAAGATATGTTATAAAGAATTAAAATGAAAAATTTAAATTTAGTTAAAAAAAAAGAGGCAAATAAATATTTTGAAAGAAATAAAAATCATTTTGAGAAAAATTTAATAGATGAAAAAATAATAAGTTTAATAAAAGATAATCGTTTAAGAGCTAAAAACATTTTAGAAATAGGATGTGCAAATGGAAATAAACTTCAACAGTATGCAAAGTTATGTAAGTCAAAAAAAATTTATGGAGTGGATTTATCTAATAAAGCAATAAAAGACGGGAAAAAAAAATATAAAAATCTTAAACTTTTTAATATTTCAAGTATTGATATAGATAAGATTAAATTAAATTTTGATTTTATTATCTGTGGTTTTTTTTTATATCATTTAGACAGAGAGCTTATTTTTAGACAATTTGATTTAATACACAGAAAATTATTAACGAATGGTTTTTTATTGATTTGGGATTTTGATCCTTTATTTAAACATTCAAATAGAGATTTTAATACTAAAAAGCTTACTTCTTTTAAAATGAGTTATGATAATTTTTTAACTGAAAGTGGCCTATTTGAGATGGTTTATAAGATTAAATACAAAACTAAAACTAATGATAAAAAAGTTTTTAAATCAGATAATGTTTCATTGACACTATTTAAAAAAATTGAATTTAAGAATAAATACCCTGAAAATATTTAGTTAATCAGCTCAACTTCTTAAAGTAGGAGAAAACAAAAAATTTTACTTATTAGTTTTGTTCAATTACAAATATCAGTATAAAAACTCATGAAATTTATTAATGCCCTCTTGGTGAAATTGGTAGACGCTAAGGACTTAAAATACATAGGGTAGAGTAATTTTATAGTCTCACACAGTCTCAGACAGTCTTAAATCCCATTAAATCCTACACTTTAAAAAAACCATTAATTATTTTTATTTAAAAATATGAATAATAAATTCTCTCATACTAGAAACTAACTAGAAACTAAATAGATAGAGTAATATAGTTAAATGGTGAAAAAATTTTTTATTTTAATATTTATATTTTGTTTGTTATCAACAAAATCATTCTCCAAAATATTAACTCTGAATAAATGCTACATGATTAAATGGGACGGAGATGTAATTTATAATGATAAAGTATGGTCAATTGATCATTGGAATGAAATGAATGTTGTTGATAGTCCCTTATTAAAATTTTACGCAGCAAAAGAGTTTATTCCTAAAGAAATTACTATGCAAAAATTTGCAGATATTACTAATAGCTGTATAAATTCAGGAGGTTGTAATGAAGAAGCTATCAATTTTTTAAATAAGTATAATTTGTTTGAAAGGTATACAAGGAATGATGATTATAAAGTTTCAATTAATTATGATACTGGGACTATTATTGATGAAGATATTTTAACTGATCAAGCCGTCAAAACTATTAATTATATTAATCAACTTGATTTTAAATGGGCAAATAAACTTAATTCTGACTTAGGAACTGAAAGAAAGTTATATCAAGTTGAAAAAATAAGATATGAAAACTATAAAATTATAAACTACACCCAAGATACTATTTTTTCACAATCAACTAAATATAGGTTTTTAAATGTTAACATTAAGAATAACACTTTGTATTATAAAATAGATAGTGAAAATTATAAAGAAACTGCCACATATATTTGTAGATCTAAAAACAGTCCCTCAAGTAGTAATTCAACTTTAAAAAAATTACTTAAAAAATTATATTAAATGCAAAATGTAAGTAAAAAAGATTATCCATTGATATTAAGGGTAGAAGGAAAGCTTTATAAACGCTTTTACAACAGATGGTTTGAATGTGATAGCAAAGGTAGATTTCCAAGTAGATTAAAAGGAAGAAACGTGGTTAAGTTCAGAAGAAAAGATGAAAAAAAATAAACAAACAAAAAATATATTAATTCGATATTGGAATGGAGAATTTTCCCTTGCTAAAACTTTTTGGATTGTTGGCGTTTTAATTGGTTCAATAGTTGCTTTACCAAGTGTTTTAATCGATGATGGTACAATCACTGCATCAAGTGATGGTGTTACGGTTTTGATTGCAATTTATACCATCTTTTTTAATTTCTTCTTAGTTTATGTTTATATTGGAATGTGGCGTAGCTCATCAAAATATATTGCACAAAAGAAAAAAATTAAAAGATCTTCTTTTTGGGGATATGCAGTTTACTTTTCAGTCGTAATGGGATTCTTCAGCATTTTTTTAAATGTTGTCTTAGCATTATTTGTATAATTGTAGGATTTTATAGGACAACTAGAAACAAACTAGAAACCAGGGAGATAAAATAAAAAAAATTTACTTATTCCTCTTGTTCAATTATAAATATTGGCATAAACACTCATGAAATTCATTAATGCCCTCGTGGTGAAATTGGTAGACACAAAGGACTTAAAATCCTTGCCGCTTGCGGAGTGCCAGTTCGAGTCTGGCCGAGGGCACCATTAAATGAGCAAGCTTCAGATAATTTTTGATAAAAATAAAAATTCCTTGAAGATTAAAAAATTATTAACAAAAAAAATTAAATTTCAAAAATTTGTCAAAGAAAATTATGTAATTGTAATTGGTGGTGATGGTTTTATGCTTCAAACATTAAAAAAGAATAAGAACTCAAAGAAAAAATTTTATGGAATTAATTCAGGAAATTACGGATTTTTAATGAATAAATTTTCATCTAAAAATATAATTAAAAATTTATCTAAAGCTAAAATGATTTCAATTTCTCCTTTGGAAATGGTGGTTAAAAATAAAAATAATCAAATAAGGAAATCTTTAGCAATAAATGAAGTCTCTGTTTTGAGACAAAGTAGGCAGGCAGCTTCTTTATCTATAAAACAAGGTTCTAGACAAATTATTAAACAATTAGTTTCTGATGGAGTTTTAGTTTCAACACCAGCTGGAAGCACTGCTTATAATTTGTCTGTTCATGGACCGATTTTAAGTTTAAATTCAAAAAAATTATCTATTTCGCCGATTAGTCCATTTAGACCGAGAAGATGGAGAGGAAAAATAGTTAACGATAAATCTAAAATTACTATAAATAATCTCAATCCTTTAAAAAGACCAATAAGTGCAGTTGCTGATAATTCTGAAGTAAGAAATGCAAAAAAAATTGTAATTAAAACTAATCATAGAATAAAATTTAATCTTTTGTATGATCAAAATCGAAGTCTTCAAAAAAAAATTAAAATTGAACAATTAAGAAGAGAAATAAATTAAGATTGCTTAAAATAACTCATGGGTAATACAATTATAGTAGGTGCAGGTCTCACTGGTTCAATATTAGCAATTAAATTAGCCAAGAAATATACTAATGAAAATATTTATTTAATAGATAATTCAAAAAATATTTTATCATCTTTTGAGCCTGTAAACTTTAATGGAAAAAAAGTCAACAATGGTTTTCACGCACTTGAAATAGATAGATCAAAAGAATTATTTTTATTTTTAAAAAATGAAATAAAAATAAAATTTAAAAAATATACTACCAAAAGATCACTCCTAATAAACGAACATTACATAAAAAACTTAAGCTATAATCAATTTCCATCTACATTAAAGAAAGATTTAAAAAAAAAAGGATTTAACTCTAAATCCATAAATTCATTATATAAATTAATAATTGGTCAATTTAAAAAAACTATTGAGATAGTTTCAAAAAGATATTTTGATAAAACAAGTAAAGGTTTAAGATTTTTTATACCCTGGTTTTTACCTAAGGAATTTAATTATATTTCTAATGATGAGGGAGATAAATTTAGAGTTTTAAGTAAAAAAAGAAAAGTTAATTATTTAGCTGTTCCAAAAGAAAATAATCTATTCTTTAACATTTCAAGACAAATAGAAAATAAATTAAAA
>CACJED010000009.1 GCA_902592285.1 uncultured Pelagibacteraceae bacterium
TTTTTTTTAAAAAATTGAAAAGGTTTGATTTTAAACTTATAATTTTAATTGAGGTCTTTTTAGTATTGCTCATTCCTCATTTCATTTGGTTAAATGATAACAATTTTATAACTTTCATGTATGGTTTAAAAAGGTCTGGCATAGAAAACTCAAATATATTTGATCATCTGCTGTTTCCAATTATATTTTTATTTAAACAACTTGTATTATTAATTCCTTTCTTTTTGATTTTAAAATTGTTGATTAAAAAAATTAAATTTCAGATCAATTTTAAAGATAAAAAATTTTTGTTTTTATTTTTTGTTAATATAGTCCCAATAACACTAATATTGATTACTTCAATAATTACTGGTTCTAGAATAAGAACAATGTGGATGACGCCATTCTATATATCTTTTGGTATTTTTTTTATTTATATTTTTAAATCCCAAATTAATTTGAAAAAAATTAATTCATTTTTATATGGATTTATTTTTTTATTTTTTTTATCACCAATATTATATTCTATTATCTCTATAAATCAGATTGATAAAAGAACAGATTATCCTGGAAAAGAAATAGCTATAAAGGTTCAATATGCATGGGATCAACAATTTGATAATCCAATTACAGTCGTTTTAGGCAATGAATGGAATGCTGGTAATTTATCATATCATCTTAAATCTAGGCCGACTTGGATTGGACTTGTTGATCAAAATAAAATAAATGAATTAAGAGAACATATGTGCATTGATAATGTGTGTGTAGGATTTAAATAATTATGAAAAAAATAAAAATTTTAATACCTGTTTATAATGATTGGAAATCGCTATCTAAACTTCTAAATAACATTGATGGAGAGATAGAAGGTTTAGATTATAACATATCTATAGCAATAATTGATGATGCATCAACTTTTGATCGTGATTTAGATATAAATGATTTATCGAATATTAAATCTATTAAAGTTTTTTCAATGAAAGAAAATAAGGGACATGCAAGATGTATTGCTGCAGGTTTGAAATATATTCTTGAGAGAGAGGATTTTGATTATGTAATACCCATGGATGGAGATGGAGAGGATAGACCTGAGGAGATACATAATTTTTTAAATCACATAAAAAATTCTAATGGCAAACCTATTGTTGGAGAAAGAGTAAAAAGATCTGAAAATCTTTTATTTAAAGTTTGTTATCAATTACACAAACTAATAACTTTAACTTTCACTGGAAAATCAATTAAATTTGGAAATTACACTTGTCTACCAAAAACAACTGTAGAAAAAATGGTAGGTGATAAGGCTACTTGGAACAGTTTTTCAGGAGCTTTAAAAAAAGTAGAAAAAGATCTGATTTCTATACCCTCAATTAGAGGAAATAGATATTTTGGACCATCTAAAATGAGCTTTTATAATTTGATTAAACATTCTCTTTCAATAATAAGTGTTTTTAGAAAAATATTTTTAATTAGATCTGCCCTATTCATAATTTTTTATATTTTATTAATAAAGAGCAATGCATCTGTCATCACCGCTCTACCATTGATGTTATTGTTAATAGCTGTATATGCAATTTCAAATTTATCTTTAAGAGAAAATATGGATGAATTTGATAAAGCTCTGTCTAATATAAATAATATAGATCAAATTAAATGAAAAAATTTTACATATTTTTTATTTTAATATTTTTTTATTCAATTATTGCTAATGCTGATTTTAAAAAAATAAAAAAGAAAGCTGTAGTAAATAATCCTGAAATTATTTTTCCAATTCCTAAAAATTTAGATAAATGTATTACTGACATGTATGTGAATAAGGAGAATAATCCAGTTTTACCAGTAATAAAAGTTGAAGCTCCATCTGGTTATGGTCTGGATAATAGATTTATGTATGCTTTAAATAAGTTTGAAAATTTTAAACGTCCTTGTGGTGGTGGAAATATTGAAGCATGTAAAAATGTTAAAAGAGTTATTTTAGATTGGGCAAAAGCAGATGCAGCTCAAAGAAAAGGACCATCTGATCATGAAGCAAAACATTGGAATGATACTTTAACAGTTAATCTTTGGATTGCATCTCCAATGATGGCTGGATATTCATTTGTTAAACAGAAAATAACGGTGCCTGAAGAAGAAGATAAAATTATAAAAGATTGGTTTAAAAAAATTGTCAAAAGAAATCAGCACCTCATGTATGAGTTAAAGACATACAAACAAGGCACACAAGCAGTTGGTGTTCCAAGAAGTGCACATAATCATGCATTATCTTCAGCGATTAGTCATATGCAGTTAGGTATTTTACTTAATGATAACAAATTATTTAGAAAAGTTTTTAGAAATTATGAGAATGCAATTAGATATCAAAGAAAAGATGGGAGCATGCCAATTGAAACTAGAAGAGGTGGTAGAGCAATGTTTTACCAAGGAAGAGCTATGACTGCATTAACTGCGATAGCAGTTATAGCAGAAAATCAAGGCTACAACATTTGGGATTATGAATATAAAGGAAAGAATTTTCATAATATTGTTAAATTTTTTATAGATTTTACTGAAAATAATGAAATTGTTTTTAAGTATGCAAAAGAAATGAAAGCTCCAGGTCCAGCCAAAAATTATAAAAGACAAGATCTTGATGGTAGTTCTAGTAGTCATTGGGGTTGGCTTTATGCATATGCAACACGATATCCAAATCACGAAAATATTAAAAAACTTAAACAATGGTCTATTAATTATAAAGATTTAAATAACTATCAAAGAAAAATAATTTCTAATTTTGATAATATTTTAAAAAGAAATGCAGGAACATCCTCATGGACAGTAGTTGAGCCCAGATGTCATTTCACTAAATAATGGATAAACCAATTCTTAAAAAATCAAAGGCTATTTCAATTTTTTGGTTTTTGCTTTAGGTTATTTTATTTCAACATTACTTAGAGCTATAACAGCAACAATTTCACCTGAATTAGTAAATGAATTTGATTTATCTGCTGGTGAATTGGGTCTTTTGGGAGGAGGATATTTTTTGGGATTTGCAAGTGTCCAAATTCCTTTGGGATATTTGTTAGATTTAAAAGGCCCAAGAAAAATAGTTTCGTATTTTTTATCTTTAGCAATAATAGGTTTAATATTATTTGCTCTAGCACAAAATTTTTTAACGCTTTTAATTTCTAGAGTGATAATTGGAATAGGAGTTGGAGCTTGTTTAATGGGCCCTTTGACTGCTTATAGAGTTTGGTATCAGGATGAAACTCAACAAAGGTCAAATTCATGGATGTTGATGGTTGGAGCTATTGGAATGCTTTCATCAAGTTTGCCAGTACAATATTTTCTCCCAACAATTGGTTGGAGAGGGATTTTTATTAATTTAGCAATTTTAACTTTAATTTGTATTATTTTAATAATTATCTTTATTCCTAAGTGGAATGTTGAGACATTAGACGAAAGTAAAAATAACGGAAAATTAGAGGAAATTTGGAGAAATGATTTATTTAAAAGTTTAGTTCCAATGGGACTATTTAATTACGGTGGCCTATTTGCAATTCAAACTTTATGGGCAGGTCCATGGATGATTAGAGTTTCAGGTTATACACCAGAGGAAAGTGCTCAAGGTCTTTTTTTAATTTATCTTTTGATGCTTATATCGTTTTTATTTTGGGGATATTTTATTCCAAAAATTTCGAAAAATGTGAATGATGCAATTAAATTACTAAAATTCGGAGCTCCTTTAAATTTAATTGTTCTTGCAATTATTATTTATCTTGGTCCTGATGCAGGTGCATTACATTGGTCGTTATTTGTAGTTGCATCAATATTTTTATCTTTATCTCAACCAGCTGTCGGTATGGCTTTTTCATTAACAAATGCAGGAAAAGCTCTAACATCTTTTAATCTGTTATTATTTGTTGGAGCATTTTTCATACAATGGATAATTGGCATAATCATTGATTTTGGTATAAATTTAAATTTCTCTGAAATTAATTCTTTTAAATTTGCAATGATATTTGTTTTAGTTAGCTCTCTTATTTCATACCTATATTTTTTATTTAAAAATATTAATCCAACTAATTAAGATGCTTGTAAATTGTATTTCTGGACACTCCTAATTTTCTAGAAACTGCTGAAATATTTTTCATTTTGTTAAATGTAGATTTAATTAATACACATTGTTCTTTTTTAATTCTCGAGTCCTCACAATTTTTACAAGGCGATATTTTATTATTATCATTTAATTTTTTATATTTGGAATCTTTATAATTTTGACTTTTAACAATAAACACAGAGGATCCTAAGTGATCAGTTATTTTTAATGTTTTATTATTTAAAAGATCTGAAGCAACAGAAGAAAAAGAACTAGTAAAAATTTTATTAAAATTTTCATTTTTTAAATCAACTAAACCATTAAGCATTATTTTTGCATTATTATTAGCACCTACAATTAAACCATCACCGTTTATAGCTAAAAGCCCAACACTTGTTGTAGACAAGTATTCCTGTCTTGGATGAAAGGATAGGATTAATTCATTTTCAAATTTTTTAATAAACAATTTGGTTTCAATACTTCTTGTTGCAAGTTTTACTAAAATCAAAGTATGCTGTTCTCTTGACATTGAGTCAGTAGATGCATCAATAATTCCTATCGTTTTTCCGTCATAATTAATTATTGGGCTCGCAAAGCACGATATATTTTCATGTGCTAAAAAAAAATGTTCCTTACCTGATACTATGGTTGGTTTTTTTAATTCCACAGATAATCCCAATCCATTTGTTCCACAAATTTTTTCTGTCCAAATAGAACCTGGTATAACATTTTTACCTACATCAGTTTTTAGGCAAGCTTTGTCATAAATAGTATCTAAAACTAACCCATTCTCATCTGAATAAGCAACCATAAAATTTGTACCAGCTATCTGAGAATACAAAAGCTCAAGTTCTGGAAGAATTATTTTTCTTAATGACTCATTTTTTTCTTTTATCTCTTCTAATTCAATTGATGAAATTACACTGTGCTTGGGACCCTTAAATGGATCTAGTCCCTCATTAATACATCTAGCCCAGCTATCTGAAATATCTCTTCCCATGTCATAGGAAGTCATTCCCCTTTTTTTTAAAATATTTTTTAGCTCATTTTTGGCTAATGTAAGATTTGTCATGAAAGTAGATTATTTAAAAAATACTATCTCAACAACCAATCACAGGTTGTATTTTGTTAACTTTTTGAACACTTAAAAGCGATATTGACTCCATGGCTTGTCGATTTTTTAATAAGATTTTTAAAAAAAAAAGGGAGAAAATTATGAAAGCACAGGTGCTACGAAAGTACGATCCAGAAATGAAAGAAGGTGTCTGGGTAGCAAATGAAGAATTGCCAAATCCAAAAATTGAAAAGGCTTCAGATGTGATTGTTAAGATTGGTGCTGCAGGTGTTTGTAGAACTGACCTTCATATCATTGAAGGTGTTTGGAAACATATTCAAGATCCTGAAGGAAAATTATTACCATGTGTAATGGGACATGAAAATGCTGGATGGATTGAAGATGTAGGAAAAGATGTAACAGAATTTAAGAAAGGTGATCCAGTAATTCTACATCCACTTATCTCAGGTACTGACGGAACATGTTTAGATTGTAGAAGAGGAAATGACATGCATGCAGCTGCCGGAGCTTTTCCTGGGTTAAGTATTAAAGAGGGAGGTTACTCAGAACTATTAAAGACAAGTGTTAGAAATTTAATAAAACTTCCAAAAGTTTTAGCTCCGAAAGATGTTGCACCTTTTTCAGATGCAGGATTAACGGCTTACAGAGTTGTTAAAAAAGCTACAAGACATTTACTTCCTGGTCAAAGCTGTACAATTATTGGCGCTGGAGGTTTAGGACACATAGCTATTCAATGTTTGAAAGCAATGTGTGCTGCAGATATTATAATTGTAGAAAAATCTGAAAAAGCTTTAAAACATGCAATGGAACTTGGTGGTGATCACGGAGTTTTAATTGATGGAAATGAAATCGAAAAGATACAAGAACTTACAAAGGGAAAGGGTTCTGAAGCTGTTATTGATTTCGTAGGTGAAAAAGGATCTACTGCCATGGGAATTCAAATGACTTCTAATGGCGGTTTTTACTACAATTGTAGGAAATTTAGTGGGAACGTGGTCTGAATTATATGAACTAATGGAATTAGCTGATAGAGGAAAAGTTAAGCTTTCCATGCAAGAGTATAAATTAGATGATGCTAACAAAGCGCTTCATGATCTTAATGATGGAAAAGTCAAAGGTCGTGCAGTGTTAGTTCCATAATTAACAACAAGGAGAGGAAAAAAATGAAGACAATAAAAACTTGCGTTACAGCACTAATATCAGCTTTATTGGTATTTAGTCCTGTTGCGTATGCTGATAAGTGGAGTGATCAATTTCCACATATCAAGGCAACTGGGGATATTCCTGGTGAGTGCTCTTACGAGGCTATGTCTAAGAAGAATTATAAAGGCAAGACTCTTAAGATTAATACTCATGCTGTTCCAGTTATGGGAGAGCCAACAGCTCTTCATGCTGAACAGTTTGCAAAACTAACTGGAGCTAAAGTTGATGTAACACATACACCAGCTGGAGATTTGTATGCTAAAGCTATGGTTCCTTTTCAAGCGGGTCAAGCACCTTACGATATAGTATTTGGATTTTCTAATTTCATTAATGATTGGAAAAGATACCTGGAACCAGTTCCAAAGAAATATGTTGAAATGAAACAAATGAAAGATGTTACTCCATCACATATTGCTATAGCTTCTTGGGATGGTGTTATGTATCAATTTCCAGTTGATGGAGATAGACACTATCTAAAATATAGAAAAGATGTAATTGATAATCCGGAATATCAAAAAAAGTATAAAGCCGACACTGGTAAAGAGTTAAGAGTTCCAAGAACTTGGAAGGAATATGGAGAAATAGCTGCATATTTCAACGGCTGGGACTGGGACGGTGATGGTGAGAAGGAATATGGTTCAGCAGAAGTTATGAAGAAAGATGACTTAATGTATGCTGCATTTTATTCAAGATCAGCTGCCTACTCGAAAAATCCAAAAACTCCAGGTGGTTTTTTCTTTGATTTGAAGACTATGAAACCATTAATTAACAATCCAGGTTTTGTTGAAGCATTAACTGATTGGGTTGCTGCAACCAAATATGTTCCTCCAGGAGGAATTAATTTTGGTCTTGGTGATGAAATTGGATCATTTGGTGGGGGACAAACTTTATTTAGTTTCTCATGGGATGATGCATTTGTTGCAGCTATGCAACCAGATAGCCCTATAAATAACAAAGTGGGTACTGCACAATTACCAGGAGCAATGAAAGTTTGGAACAGATCATCTAACTCTTGGGATGAAGGCTTTAACCAAGCACCTTTCTTCGTATGGGGATGGGCAGTTGGAGTGGCTAAGAAAAGTAAAGAAAAAGAGATGGCATTCGATTATTTATGTTTCTTTGCTAACGAGGCCAACCATCAAGCTGACATTGGAATTGGAAGATTTGGTGTTAATCCATTTAGAGATGCAGATTTTAAAGTTGATGTATGGACACAAATCGGTTGGGACAAAGATATAGCTCAATCATATGTAGATACCTTAGCGGAAATGGAAAAAAGTAAGAATAGAGTATTTCCACTAAGAGTTCCTGGAACTTTCGAGTTTAATGCTGCACTTGCTACTGCTGCTGCTAAAGCTTTAGCTGGTCAATTATCTCCACAAGCTGCTTTAGACGAGGCTGCTAAACAGTGGGAAGATATACTTAACAGAGTAGGAAAAGATAATGTAAGAAAAGCTTATTCTGTTGGAGTAGCAATGGAAGATAACAAGTTATAAGAATACTTATGTGGCCGTCAAATCGACGGCCACAGATTAATAATTCCTAACAAATATATTTATGAATTTTAGGCACAAATTTGTTTTTTTATTTCCCGGTTTATTTGTGCTTATAGGGATATTGATTTTCCCAATAATATTTACAATAAGATTAAGCTTATCTGGCTGGAATAGTTATACCCCTGAAATGAATTTTATAGGTATAACAAATTATATTAGGCTTTTTACTGACGACCCAAGATTTTGGGAGTCATTTTTTAGATTAAGCTTTCTGTCAGTTTCAACGGTAGTACTCCAGTATATAATTGGTTTTGCGTTAGCTTTAATGGTTTGGAGAGAAATAAAATTTAAAAGATTTTTTAGAGTAATATTTTTAATACCAATGATGACAACTCCAGTCATAATGACAGTAATTTGGAGAACGTTTTTCCATGAGTCCTTAGGTCCTTTAAATGACCTGTTAGGACGCGTAGGAGTAGAACCTATATTGTGGCTTAGTGATCCAGTAATTGCGAAATTCACAGTGATAATTGTTGAGGTTTGGCAATGGACACCATTTATGTTTTTATTGTTATTAGCGGGATTACTTTCACTACCTAAGGAACCATTTCTTGCAGCTGCTATTGATGGCGCAAGCTCGTTTAGAAAATTTGTTTATGTTACATTTCCTTTGATGGCACCAATATCTATTGGAGCAATTATTATAAGACTTATTGAGGCTTCAAAGATAATGGATACAGTTTTTGTTCTTACGTCAGGTGGCCCTGGTACAGCTACAGAAACTTCAAGTTTTTATATTTACATAAAAGGGTTAAGAGAATTTCAAATGGGTTATGCAGCAACACTTTCTTTTACCTATCTTGTTATAATGATTATAAGCCTAACAATTATAGCTAAGGTATTAACTAAGTTGATGATTAAGGAGTAATATGAATAAATTTTATATAATATTAAAATATTCATTTATTACTCTTTGGACAGTATTTATTGTTGCACCTTTTTTATGGGCTGTTTCTACTTCTTTTAAAGATTTTCAATCAGTTAATAGCAAAGTAACTTATATTCCCTGGTTAGATTTTGAACCAACCCTAGAAGGTTGGAAAGTTTTGATAAAATCACCTGCTAGAGGAGGTGTCGATATTGTTGAACCATATTTTAATAGTATTTTTGTTACTTGTACCGCAAGTTTAATAAGTATTGTTTTAGGAACATTAGCTGCATACGCTCTATCAAGATTTACATTTAAAGTAGGTTTTGTAAGAAATAACGATATTACATTCTTTTTTATATCCCAAAGAATTATGCCTCCAATTGTTTTGTCCATTCCATTCTTTATATTCTTAAGTACAATTGGCTTATTGGACAGTTTGATAGGTTTAGTGGTAGTTTATATTGTATTGTTAATGCCAATTGCAGTTTGGATTATGGTAGACTTTTTTAATCGTGTTCCAAAAGAATTAGATGAAACTGCATTAATTGATGGCTGTAATCCTTATCAAGCATTTTATAAGGTAGTATTACCAAATTCTATACCTGGATTAATTGTTGCAGGCATGTTTTGTATAATATTTGGTTGGATAGATTTTTTCTTTGCATTTATTTTAACCTTTACAGAAGTACAATTATTACCTGTAAAAGTTGTTGCTCTGAATTCATCAATAACACCATGGTGGAGCCTGTCAGCTTCTGCCTTAGTGTCTGTTGCTCCATTAATTATTGTTGCTTTTGTAGTCGAGCGATATCTGTCGAAAGGTAATTTATCTGGAGCTTTAAAATAATGAATTTAATTGGTGAAAATATTTCTTACAAACCAGATAATGAATATCATTTAAATAATATTTCATTTAATTTTAAGAAAGGTAATTTATATACTATTTTAGGCAGAACTTTATCTGGAAAAACAACTCTTTTAAAAACTATCGCTGGCCTTATAAATCCTAATAGCGGCTCAATGCATTTTGAAGATAAAAATTTTTCTGAAATTCCAGTTTGGGAGAGAAATGTTGCAATGGTGTATCAGCAATTTATCAATTACCCCCATATGAATGTTTATGAAAATATAGTTTTTCCTTTAAAACAAAGAAAAGTAAGTGATGAACAAATAAAAAAAGATGTCAATGAAGCACTAAACACTGTTGGTTTAGTTGGTTTTGAAAATCGTAAGATTCAAGAGCTATCAGGTGGTCAGCAGCAAAGAGTTGCTTTAGCAAGATCTTTAGCTAAAAAAGCAAAAATCTTACTTCTTGATGAACCTTTGGTAAATTTAGATTACAAGCTTAGAGAACAACTTAGAGAAGAGTTTAAGAGAATTTTTTCAGAAGGTTTCTCACAAGAAACTATTCTTATTTATTCAACTACTGACCCCCAAGAAGTAATGGAGTTAAATGGTGAAGTGATTGTATTAGACGAAGGTAAAATTCTCCAAAAGGGGCCAGCAAAAGAAATATTTGAAAATCCTTTAAATTTAAAAGTTGCAGAAATCTCTAATGACCCACCAATGAATATTATAAAAGGATTGAAAGTTTCAACTAAAATAAATTTTGATAATATTTCAATAGGTCTACCTTCGCATTTAAATAATTTGACAGATGAGGCTTACAACTTTGGAATTAGAGCATCAGAAGTAAAATTAGATGAGAACGGTGAAGAATTTGAAATTGAACTTGCAGAAATAAGTGGTTCAGAAACTTTATTGCATTTAAAAAAAGGAGATACAAAAATTATTGCATTGATTGAAGAAGTAATGAACTTCAAAATTCATGAAAAAATAAAAATTAATTTTAACAATAATAAGTTTTATGCTTTTGATTTAAATGGAAATTTAGTTTCATCACCGTATGGAGCAATTAATGGCTAAAATTGAATTATCAAATATTTCTCATTCGTACAATCCAAATGAGACTAATCCAATCTACGCTCTTAATCCTTTTTCTATGACTTGGGAGAATGGAAAAAGATATGCAATTCTCGGACCATCTGGGTGCGGAAAAACAACAATGCTTAATATTGTTTCAGGTTTAGTAAAACCCACTAAAGGAAAAATTTTATTTGATGATATCGAAGTAACTAATTTAATAACTGAGCAAAGAAATATCGCTCAAGTATTCCAATTTCCAGTAATTTATAACACAATGACTGTTTATGATAATTTGGCATTTCCACTGAAATGTAGAAATTTTTCAAAAGATAAAATAGAAGAAAGAGTTAATTCAGTTTCAGATACTTTGAAACTTTCTTCTTTTTTAAATTCTCCAGCCAGAAAATTAACAGCAGACCAAAAACAACTTATTTCTCTTGGTCGAGGATTAGTTCGTGAAGATGTAGCTGGTGTTTTAATGGACGAACCTTTAACTGTAATAGATCCTGATTTAAAATTTAGACTTAGAAGAAGTTTAAAAGAAATTAACGAGCAATATAAAACAACATTAGTTTATGTTACACATGATCAAAATGAAGCAATGACATTTGCTGACAATATAATAGTTATGGATCAGGGTGAAATTGTACAAGTTGGATTGCCAAAAGACTTATTTGAAAGGCCCAAAACTACATTTGTTGGCTATTTTATTGGTTCTCCAGCAATGAACTTATTTGAAACAGAAATTGCATCATCAAATGAAGTAAATATAGGATCTATAAAGATCAAAACAAATACTGATCTATCTAAAGTCAAAAATAAAAATGTAAAATTAGGTATAAGATCGGAGTTTATTGATATTGCAGATAATCAAAGCACCAATACAGTCAAAGTTAAAATCAATAGAATTGAAGATTTTGGTAATTTTAAATTGCTCACATCTACTTTAGAAAACAAAATGATTAAATCTAAAATTGATCGTGAAAAACCGATCTCTGAAGGTGAAGTAAATCTTTATATACCTCCTGAAAAATGTTGTGTTTATGTTGATGAAAAACTTATCTAATTAGTTTTTATTGTAGGTAAACAATAGAAGTCAGCAGTATCTATTTTAGAAGAGTATTGTCTTCGCATATTCCATTTTTTATGTACCCCAGCACTTGCAAGACTTAAAGTTGATCTTCCATATCTATAATTAGTATTATCCATTGACTGCATTAAACTTTTTATCTTTTCATCTTTTTCAGATGAAAATAGATTTTTTCTTCCATCATCATTACGTAATCCTGTAAGCATGACACCTGCTTTTTGATATCGATATCCATTTTTGAAAATACTTTCTAAGATTGAAACTGCAGTTTTAACAGTTTCAATACTATTATTTGTTGCAATTGGAAAATCAATCGTCTTTGCATTTGAATAATAACCGTAGTCTCTTTGAAAAGGACTAGTTCTGACAAAAACTGTAATTGCTTTTGCAACTAAAGACTCTGATCTAATTTTTTCAGATGCATTTAAACAATAATTTGCAACTGCTTCTTTTAATTCTTGAAACTTTTCAATTCTTTTTCCAAATGATCTTGAAACAACACAGCTTTTTCTTTTTGTTTGTGTTGTTTCTAAATCTATGCATGGTACTCCTCTAAGTTCCATTGCAGTTCTAGAGCTCAAAACATTTGAAGATTTTTTGATCCATGTATTAGATTTATTTTTAAGTTGTTTTGCATTATAAATACCATTTTTTCGATAAAACTTCGTAAGCTGTCTTCCAACACCCCAAACATCATTAATTTCAACTTTTTCTAAGATAGGATCTAAATTTTCTATTCCAATTAAGCTTGTTACCCCTGATTGTTTTTTCTTTGCAATGTGATTTGCAACTTTACTTAAAGTTTTAGTTTTAGCGATACCAATGCTAGTTGGAATACCAGTCCATTGTAGAACTGTTTGTCTAATTTCTCTTCCAACTTTTTCAACCTCTGAGTCTGGAAAATTAGATAAATCTATAAATGCTTCATCAATTGAATACACCTCTATTTCAGTGTTAAACCTTTTCAGAGTTCTCATTACTCTTCTAGATAGATCTCCATATAAAGAATAATTAGATGAAAAAACTTCAACTTTATTTTTAATAATAATATCTTTTGCTTTAAAATAAGGTTCACCCATTTTGATCCCTAATGCTTTTGCTTCATTGGATCTAGAAATAATACAACCATCATTATTAGATAAAACCACAACAGGTTTTTTTCTTATTTTTGGATTGAATAATCTTTCACAAGAAACATAGAAAGAATTACAATCAACTAAGCCTATTTTTTTAGTACGTAGAATGGATGACATAAGTCACAACCCCCCAAATGAAAATATCTTCTTCTTCATTGATTAAAATTCTGTCTGAAAAATTTTTAGATCCAGATGATAAAAATTTTTTATCTCTTTCTTGAACTAAAGTTTTAACCACAAGTTCATCATGAACATTTGCAATAACAGTTGAAAAGTTTTTTGGTTTTAAACTTTTATCGACAACCAATAAATCTCCATCGTTAATCCCAACATCAACCATGGATTTTCCTTGTACCCTTATAATGAAAGTTGCTGGAACATTTCTGATTAAATGCATGTTTAAATCGATATCTTCTTCGATATAATCAGTTGCAGGTGAGGGGAAACCAGCACCAGCTTTATGTAGATAATAGGGAATAGTTAGTTTCATGTTCTTGTTTTGTTCTAATTTATAGCCGATTTATACAATGCACGCAAGAGGTTGTATTTTGAGTCCGTAATTGAATCAAAAGTGAATCAAAACGTGAACATCGAAACTACATTTTGTATGCTTGTGGATAACTTCAACCAAGGATAGTTTATTTAATATGAAGACAAGAATTTTGATTAAGTTTTTTGTTATTTACTCATTCAGTTTAACTTTTGCAAACTCATTTTGTTATGCACCATCAGCTCCATCCATATGGAGCAAACCTACAAAACCAACGAAACCATTTGTTCCATTTTGTGTAAATGAATTTAGCAATACCCATACATGTGATGAATGGACTATAAATAGTTATAATAGTGAAGTTAATTATTATAATAGCCAGTTACAAAGTTATAGTTATGAGATAGATGATTATATAAGAAAATTACAAAATTATGTAAATGATGCTCAAGATTATGCAAATTGTGAAATAAGGAGTTTAGATTATTAAAGTATAATCAAACTAATATGAAAAAATTAAAATGTCATTGTGGAGCTGTAGAAGCAGAAATTAACTTAGATGGAGATCTAGCTAAAGTAATAAAATGTAATTGTTCTATTTGTAAAAGAAAAGGAGCAATTATGTCGATGGTAAAAAATGAGGATTTTAAAATTGTCAAAGGCGAAGATAAATTAAAACTTTATCAATTTCATTCAAAAGTTGCCAAACATTACTTTTGCTCAGATTGTGGAATTTATACCCATCACAACCCAAGAATAAATCCAGCGATGACAGGATTTAATGTTGGGTGTATTGATGAAATAAATACTTTTGATATGAAAGAAGTTCCAATAAACGATGGTCAAAATCATCCTTTAGACAAAAAATAAATTTCATGCAACAATTTAGTTTATGCTTCGGTAAGGTAAAAAAAGACTGTTTAAAGTTCATTAAATCTCAAGAGACAAAAGCTGATAAATTTAAAAATAAAGAAAGAATGATTAAATCTTTCTTAATTCCTTTATGTTTTTGGATTAGTAAAAAAGTTGATAAAAAAAAACCATATTTTTTAGGTTTAGCAGGAGGCCAGGGAACAGGTAAAACTACAATCAGTTCTCTAATCAGAATTATATTAACAAAATATTTTAAATTAAATGTTTTTAGAATTTCAATAGATGACTTCTATAAAACAAGAAAAGAGCGAATAAATCTATCAAAAAAAGTACATCCTATGCTTTTAACTAGAGGTGTGCCAGGAACACATGACATTAATATGATGTTGAATTTTTTTAAAAAGTCAAAAAGTAAGAAATTTAATAGATTAAAATTACCAACATTTAATAAAGCTATCGATGACAGGTATAATAAAAAAAAATGGTACGATTTAAAGAAGAGGCCAGATGTAATTATTTTTGAAGGGTGGTGTGTTGGTGCAAAATCAGAAAAAAATAATACTTTAAAGAAAACAATTAATTCATTGGAAAAGGAAAAAGATCAAAAACAGATTTGGAGAAAATATGTTAACAACCAATTAAAATCAAAATATAAAAATTTATATTCACAATTAAATTGTTTGGTTTACCTAAAAGCAAAAAATTTTAGCTTGTTACAAAAATGGAGATTAAAACAAGAAAGAAAACTTTGGGTTCAAAGTAAAGTTAAATCAAGAATAATGAGTAGAGGAGATGTATTAAATTTTATGCAAACTTACCAAAGAATTACTCAAAACATGTTTAGAAATATGCCAAAATATGCATCAGTTATATTCAATTTAAATAGTAACCATCAAATTAAATCTGCTGTATATAAAAAGAAATGATTAGAGTTTTATTTATAATTACAAGTTTTATATTTTTATTAAATAATGCTAATGCAGAAACTTTTTCTACAGCTTTATCAAAAGCATATAAAAATAATTCTGAACTTAATGCTGAGAGAGAAAATATAATTATTTCTGAGCAAGAATTAAAAATTTCACAGGGAAATTATTTACCAACTGTCACTTTATCTGGATCAAAAAGTCAAGAAGATACAAATAAACTTACAAACCAATCAGGTGGTAATGCCACTGTGAACGATGTAGATCCATTTACAAGATCTATTTCTATTTCACAGACATTAATTGATTTCGGACGAGGTGCGGAGTTATCAAAAAGTAGAATTGGTCTAGATTTAGCAAAAGCAAAACTTTTAAAAAAAGAACAAAATATTTTATTTAAATCGACAGAAGCTTACACTGGTTTAGTTTTAGCAGACGAAAAATTAAAAATTAATAGAGATAATGTTGAATTATTAAGTAGACAAGTAGAAACGGATCAAATTCGTGTTGAAAGAGGACAAATTACTTTATCTGATGTATCTCAATCAGAATCATCACTAGCTGAAGCACAAGCAAAATTAATTCAAGCCGAAAATGAACTTTTAACTAGCAAGCTCAATTATGAGAATGTTATTGGCTCTTTAGCTGATGCAAGATCTCTAGATAAAAAATCAATAAAAGAATATCCCTTGCCAGATAATCTTAATTCAGCGATAGAACTTTCTAAAAAAAATAATCCTGATCTAATCATTGCAAAATTAGAATATGAGCAAGCCAAAAAAGATAAAACTATTGCAAAATCAAATCTTGCTCCAACAGCAAATTTGTCTTTAGAAAGATCTTACACAGATGATTTCAGCACAACATACGATGAAAGAGAAAAAGACACCCTTAAAGCAACTATTACATGGCCATTTTATTCTGGAGGAAAAAATTTAGCCTCATTAAATAAAAGCTCAAGTTTAGAAACAAGATCTAGATTACTTTTAGATAGTGTTACAAAACAAAACCTAACAAACGTAGCCAGTGCTTGGTCTAGCTATCAATCTAATCAAAGTTTATTAAAGTCTGTCCAGGCTCAAGTTAGAGCGGCAGAGATTGCAAATGAAGGTATCACTGCAGAATACAATAGTGGGGCTGGCAGAACTACTTTGGAGGTAATCCAATCAAATTCACTTCTTCTTAATGCACAGATTTCACTAGCTAATTCGGAAAGAAATTTTATTCTTTCTCAATTCAATCTCTTAAAATCAGTAGGTTTGCTGAATAGCGAATATCTAAAAATTAACTAAATATCTCTTTTTTTAAGCCAAAACAGATTATTCTTGCTAATGAGAACAAAATGTGTACATTTATTCTGTGATTCGATTGTTAAAAAAAGCAAGAAAAGAGGCAAAAAATGACAAAAAATAATTTAAAGGTAGTTAAATCTACAAAAGATCAAGAAATGGATATTAAAGAAAAAAACAAAGCATTAGATGCTGCGATAAGCCAAATAACTGACAATTTCGGAAAAGGTTCAGTTATGAAGCTTGGCGAAAAAAGAGCTATGGATATCGAGTCGATATCTACAGGTTCTTTAAGTTTAGATTTAGCTTTAGGAATAGGTGGATTACCTAAAGGAAGAATTATTGAAGTTTATGGACCAGAGTCTTCTGGAAAAACGACATTAGCTTTGCAGGTAGTTGCTGAAGCTCAAAAGGCTGGTGGAATTTGTGCATTCGTTGATGCAGAGCATGCTTTAGATCCAGTTTATGCAAAAAAATTAGGAGTAAATACTGAGGAGCTTTTAATCTCTCAACCAGACGCTGGTGAACAAGCTCTAGAAATAGCTGATACGTTAGTAAAATCAGGTTCTATTTCAGTTATCGTAATTGACTCAGTTGCAGCATTAACACCAAAAGCTGAAATTGAAGGTGAAATGGGAGATCATCATGTTGGTCTTCAGTCAAGATTAATGAGTCAGGCTTTAAGAAAATTAACTGGTTCAATTTCAAATACAAACACAATGATGATTTTTATTAACCAAATTAGAATGAAAATTGGAGTAATGTTTGGAAGTCCTGAAACAACATCAGGTGGAAATGCGTTGAAGTTTTATTCATCTGTAAGAATGGACATTAGAAGAATTGGTGCTATCAAAGATAAAGATGAAATTATTGGTAACTCTACAAGAGTAAAAGTAGTTAAGAATAAAGTTGCACCACCGTTTAAAGTTGTTGAGTTTGACTTAATGTACGGAAAAGGGATTAGCAAGATGGGTGAACTAGTCGATCTTGGTTCTAAAGCAGATATAATTGAAAAATCAGGTGCATGGTATGCTTATAAAGGTGAGAAGATTGGTCAAGGTAGAGAAAATGCCAAGACTTATCTAGCTCAAAATCCTAAAGTTGCTGCAGAAATTGAAATGGCAATTAGAGAGAAAGCTGGTGTGATTTCAAAAAAGATTGAGGGAAATCCATTAAGTCCCGAAAAGATTGAAAAAGAGAAAAAAGTAGCTGAAAAAGAAGAAGCTGAAAAAGCAGAAGCTACTCCTCCATCTAAAAAGAATTGATTTTTAGGTCATCTTTAAATTATAGGGGTACTTAATTTGAAGTACCCTTGTAATTTATTTATTATTTCTAGATTTTAAATAAATTTTTCTATTGAATAGATTTTTTAAAAGAGTGAATTGGAATATATTTCCAATAACATAAGCGATATTAGCTAAATTAACAATTATTAGAACTGAAATTATTTTTTTTAAACTTTTGATATACTTGACTAGATTAGCCAAAATTATAATTTGAATGAATGAAACAAAAATAATGAGTAGCTTTATTTTAAGGTTATAATCAACGATTAAAAACAACATTGAGATAAAAATTAAAAATGTAATAAGAGGAAGTAATGGCTGAAAAGAATTTATCTTATTATTAAAATTAGTAATATTGTAAAGATCTGCTCCAAAAACCATTCTTTGTATTAAAAATTTTATTAAACTTCTTTCTTTATGATAAATAAATAATTTTGGAGTATAAAAAACTTTTATAAAAGGATTTTTTTTCCTAAATCTTTCTATAAATTCTTTATCTTCACCTACATAAATATTTTCATTCATGCCTCCAAATTTTAAAAATAAGGTCCTATTCATCATTAAATTACACGACTCAAGCCAATCACAATATCTACTTTTTGCCTTATACTTTCTAAAATTAAGATAACCAGTAACAAAATACGATCTTTTGGCATAATGACACATCATTTCTTCAAATGATTGATTAGGAAAAGGAATACTTGGTCCTCCAATAATTTCATTATTTTTTTTGGATAAAATATTTAGTCCATTTGTAAGCCAGTTTTTATCTGCATAAGCATCACTATCAATAAATGCTATAAAATCAGATCTAAATTTTTTAACAGCATAATTTCTTTTGTAAGACATTGTTCTCTTTCCAACTATTAAAATGTTTAATTTATAATTTAATTTGGGAATTTTTTTTTTATTTGAATAATCTAAAACAATAGTAACAAAAAAATTTCTGTATTTTTGGTTATTAAACTTTAAAAGACAATTAATAAGTTCAGAACTAAGTGTTAATGATGGTATGACAATATTAAAAAATTTTTTTTTCATCAGTTTTTTAGATTTAATCTAAATTGAACATGGATGAAGCTAAACTTGCTTGATATCTCCAGTTACCCAAAATATTATATGACAACGCACACTCATAAGTACAATTACACTTTGATTTTAATATATAATCCCTAGTATCTTTAGTATTTTTATCATTCCAAATTTTCATAAAATTCATTTCATTATCTCTTAGATTTCCTAAAAGTTTGTCTTCTAAAATTTCACAAGGATAAACTTTTCCATTAGAGGTGATAATTCCAAACAAACTTCCCGCATGGCAAGGGCTAATATATTTTGGATGCATATACATCTTTTTTATCATTTCCCATGATAAAATATCTTTTTTCTGATGAACTCTTCCTTGAATTGAACTGATATTATAATTTCTTATTTTTTTTAACTTAATATTTTTTTTAATTTCACTAGTAAGCCAATCATAAGCTTGTAGTATTTTCTTTTTTTTTTCATAAGGTGTTTTATAAACACCTTCATCTCTTACAATTGTACATTTCATTGAGTCTATTCCACATTCTACATGTAAATAGTTAAAAATTTCTTTTATATTATCGCAATTTTCATGGGTAACAGTAATACTTACAACAGGATTAATATTGTCACCCATATTTTTTAAAATCTTATATGTTTCTATACAACTCGAAAATAGGTTTTTAACTTTTCTTACTTCATTATGTCTTTCTGGAAAATCATCGATCGAAATTTGAAATGTAAGTTCTATACCTTCTTTAAATTTAGAAACTTCTTCTGCAAATTTTTTTACTCTATCTGGTAGACTTGCATTAGTAGTTATGTAGATAGATTGGATAGTAGTATTTGTGAGATATTTTTTTGCGATTTCAATTAAATCTTTTCTAGCGAAAGGTTCACCTCCAGTGATATTGACATTTAATAAAGATTTTCCGAGATTTTTAGTTAATGTATCAATTTCATCCATTGTGAGTTCACCAGCAAAAGTTTTAGGATCATCGAAATCAATAAAACAAAATGAACATCTTGCATTACATCTATTCGTTACGAAATGAACAATGCTTACTGGCTCAGTCTTTTTAAACAAAATATTTTGAATTACGTGAGAAGTGCTAGTATTTTTAATTAACATTTGAATTTAGTAAATATCCTTGATTTTACTTATATTGTGGTTTTTATAAAAAAGAAATAGAAAACTAAATAATGAGTAAAAAGAAAAACATTATAATTACTGGAGGTACAGATGGTATTGGATTAGCAGCAGTAAAACAGTTAATCGAGTATGATGATAATATTTATATAATTTCAAAAAATGCTGAAAAAGGAAATAAAGTTTTAAATCAATTGAGCAGTCCAAATATTGATTTCTTTCAATGCGATCTAAGTGAAGATTCTCAATTAAAAATATTAATCAAAAAATTAAATAAATTACATAAAATTGATACATTGATAAATAACGCTGGAGCCTATTTTTTTAAAAGAGAGGTTAATAATGAAAATATTGAAAAAACTTTTGCTTTAAATCACTTATCTTATTTTAAACTATCACTTGGCCTTCTAGATAAATTAGAAGAATCCGAGGATGGAAGAATCATAAATGTAGCGTCTAACGCTCATAAAAGGTTTGATCTAGATATTGACGACATTGAAAATAAAATTAATTATAATGGTTGGAAATCCTATTGTAGATCAAAGTTATTGAATTTATTGTTTACTTATTCTTTTCAAAAAGAAATAAAAACTAAAGTTACATGTAATTGTCTTCACCCAGGATTTGTAAATTCTAATTTTGGCAATAATAACAATAATATCTATCTAAAAACTTTTGCAAAAATTGTTAAAACTTTTCTTGCAATTTCTACTCAAAGAGGTGCTGAAACAATAACTTATTTAGCTAAATCTGATAAAGTTAAAAATATTAGTGGAAAATATTTTTATAAAAAAAAGGAAAAAAGAAGCTCTGCTTATTCATATAATGAAAAAATTGCTAAAATTATTTGGAAAAAAACACTTGAATATATGTAATAGCAATAACTAGAGTTTTATGTCAGCAAAAACTAGCCAATTTTTTTAATTTTTTAATTTTAATGTTATTAATTAGTAATAAAAAATAAAAATTATTTATCGAAATGAATTCTAATACTTTAAATGAAATAAGAAATATATTTTTAAAATATTTCGAAAAGAATAATCATAAAATTATTGAGTCTAGTAATTTAGTTCCAAATAATGATCCCACATTAATGTTCGCGAATTCTGGAATGGTTCAATTTAAAAACGTATTTACAGGCCTTGAAAAAAGAGATTATCAAAGAGCAACGACTTCTCAAAAATGCGTAAGAGCTGGAGGTAAACATAATGATTTAGAAAATGTAGGCTATACTCCTAGACATCATACATTTTTTGAAATGTTGGGAAATTTTTCATTTGGAGATTATTTTAAAGAAAAAGCGATTTATTACGCATGGGATTTAATTACCAAAGAATTTGGATTAAACAAAAAAAAACTTTATGTAACGGTTTTTCATGAAGACGATGAAGCATTTAATTTCTGGAAAAAAATAGCAGGTTTTAATGATGATCGAATTATAAGAATTTCAACGTCTGATAATTTTTGGTCAATGGGTGAAACAGGTCCGTGTGGCCCATGTTCAGAAATATTTTACGATCATGGTGATCATTTGAAGGGTGGACTACCTGGCACTAAAGACGAAGATGGAGACAGATTCATTGAAATTTGGAATTTAGTTTTCATGCAATATGAACAGGTAACAAAAGACGAGAGAATAAATCTCCCAAAACCTTCGGTTGATACTGGGATGGGTTTAGAAAGAATAACTGCTTTATTACAGGGCACACATGATAACTATGAAACTGATCATTTTAAAAAATTAATTCAATCAACATCTGATATTGTTAAAAAAAAACCAAATCAACATAATCTTTCAAGTTTTAGAGTTATTGCTGATCACTTAAGAGCAAGTTCTTTTTTAATAGCTGAAGGAGTCTTACCCTCAAATGAGGGCAGAGGCTATGTTTTAAGAAGAATAATGAGAAGAGGAATGAGACACTCACATTTATTGGGATCAAAGAAGCCAGTTTTTTATAATTTATTCGAAACTCTTAAAAATGAGATGTCTAATAATTATCCAGAGTTAAAAAGAGCAGAGTCATTAATTAAAGAAACTTTAAAAATGGAAGAGGAGAAATTTTTAGATTTATTAGATCGAGGAATAAAAATATTAGATGATGAAATATCTAAAATAGATAAAGTTCTTCCAGGAAATGTTGCATTTAAATTATATGATACATATGGATTTCCTTTAGATCTTACTGAAGATATATTAAGAAATAAATCACTATCAATCGATATAAATAAATTTAACTTATTGATGCAAGAAAGCAAAGAACTTGCAAAAAAAAATTGGAAAGGTTCAGGGGACTCTGTAGTAGAAGATATTTGGTTTGGAATTAGAGATAAATTAGGTGCTACTGAATTTTTGGGTTATGAAACAAACCAAGCAGAGGGTGTAGTTTTGTCATTGTTAAAAAATAATAAAGAGGTTGATAATTTAAAATTAGACGATGAAGGCATGATTATTACTAATCAAACACCTTTTTATGGAGAGTCAGGGGGCCAAATTGGTGATACTGGAGAAATCATTTCTGGAGATTTCAAATTTGAGGTAAGTGATGTACAAAAAAAATTGGGTGATCTTTTTATTCATTATGGAAAAGTCGTAAATGGCACAATTAATATTAATGATAGTGTTGAAATGAAAATTAATGAAGAAAGAAGAAATGATACCAGGGCCTATCACTCAGCAACTCATTTACTTCATGAGTCGTTAAGAAGAGTTTTAGGTACTCATGTTACTCAGAAAGGATCTTTAGTTGAACCGAGTAGATTGAGATTTGATTTTAGTCATATGAAGCCAATTTCTGATGAGGAAATCATTAAAATTGAGGAATTTGTAAACTCTATGGTTCTCAAAAAAACTGAAGTTAGGACCCGTTTAATGACTCCGAATGAGGCAGTTGAAAATGGAGCTTTAGCGCTATTTGGAGAAAAATATGGAGATGAGGTTAGGGTACTTTCAATGGGCGATGATAATGGAAAGTATTTTTCTACAGAACTTTGTGGTGGAACTCATGTCAAAAATACTGGTGATATAGGTAAATTTAAAATTATAAGCCAATCATCAATAGCTGCAGGCGTTAGGAGGATAGAGGCTTTAAGAGACAAACAATTAGATGATTATTTAAAAAATAAAGAAAAATTATCAAATTTATCTTCTGAAAAAAATGAAGAAGTGATTAAAGATTTGTCAAAACAAATTATCAGCTTAGGTGGTAAGCCATTAATTGAGCAATCAGATCAAAAAATATTAATTAAAAATTTAAGTAAACAATTAGATACCTTATTGGTCAAATCAATTTTAAATAATAAAAATAAAAATAAAATTATAGATGATGAAATTAAAGGTATTAAAATAAGATTTCAAAATGTTGATGGGTTAGCACCTAAAGAATTAAGAAAACTTGTGGATAATGGCAAAAAAGATTTAGGAGAAGGTATTGTTATAGTTTTTGCTAGTAAAGATGACAAAGTTGGTGTTGCAGTTGGCATAACAAATAAGTTAACAGATAAATTTGATGCAGTAAAATTTGTCAAGCTAAGTTCTAAAATTATTGGTGGTCAAGGTGGAGGAGGAAGAAAAGATTTTGCTCAAGCAGGTGGTCAAGATAGAAATAAAATTTCTGAGGCTTTTGAAAAAATTAAATCCCTAATTTAATCTTTTTTTTAATCTACCATCAATCTCATCTAAAAATTGACTTGTAGTTAAATATTTACTAGAAGGTCCAACTAGGATTGCTAAATCTTTTGTCATTGCGCCACTTTCAACACAATCTATACACACATTTTCAATTATATTTGCAAATTTAATTAATTCATTATTTGAGTCAAGTTTTCCCCTATGAGATAAACCTCTTGTCCATGCAAAAATTGATGCTATTGGATTAGTTGATGTTTCTTTTCCTTGTTGATGCATTCTGTAATGTCTAGTAACAGTTCCATGTGCAGCTTCAGCTTCCATAACTTTACCATCAGGTGTTAATAGAGTGCTAGTCATAAGTCCCAGTGATCCATAACCTTGTGCCATAGTGTCTGATTGAACATCTCCATCATAATTTTTACAAGCCCAAATATATTTACCACTCCATTTCATTGCACATGCTACCATGTCATCAATTAATCTGTGTTCATAAGTTAATTTATGTTTTTTAAATTCTTCTTTGTACTCTTTATCAAAGATTTCTTGGAATATATCTTTGAACCTGCCATCATATTGTTTTAAAATAGTATTTTTTGTAGACATGTAGACGGGCCATTTTTTTATTAGGCCATAACTAAAACAAGATCTTGCAAAATCTTGAATAGATTTGTCTAGATTATACATCGAAAGTGCAATACCTGGACCAGTGAAATTAAATACTTCATATTTAATTTCATCTTTTCCATCTTCTGATGTCCACTTTATTTCCATTTTTCCCTTACCAGGAACTTTAAAATCAGTAGCTCTATACTGATCACCAAACGCATGCCTTCCAATTATTACAGGATCTGTCCATGAGGGAACTAACTTTGGAATATTTTTGCAAATGATAGGCTCTCGAAATACTGTTCCTCCAATGATATTTCTAATTGTACCGTTAGGAGACCTCCACATTTTTTTAAGTTTGAACTCCTCCACTCTGGCCTCATCAGGAGTTATTGTTGCACATTTAATACCTACTCCAATCTTTTTTATTGCATTTGCCGAGTCTATTGTAATTTGATCGTTGCTATTATCTCTACTTTCTATGCCTAGATCATAATATTTAATGCCCAAATCAAGATAAGGTAAAATTAATTTATTTTTAATGAACTCCCAGATAATTCTAGTCATTTCGTCCCCATCTAGCTCTACAACAGGGTTTTTTACATTGATTTTTGTCATTTAAATGAAATATATCTTATTAATTGAATTTCGTAGTTTTATATACATATTAATCAAAAATTATCAAATATTAGAACATGTTTAGTAAAATTTTTCCAAAACTTCACCCAGAGGGCTATAAATTTATTGTAATCGCAGTTGTATTAACAATTATCTTATACATCTTCAGTGGAGCTTTAGGACTACTTGGATTTATCCTGAGTATTTGGGTTTATTATTTTTTTAGAGATCCAGAAAGAGTAATTATCGATGATGACAATTATTTAGTTAGTCCTGCAGATGGTGAAATAATTAAAGTAGAGGAGGTGGATGGCCCTAAAGAATTAAATCTAGAAAATAAAAAATTTAAAAAAATAAGTATTTTTATGAATGTTTTTGATTGTCATGTAAATAGAACACCGTGCAAAGGTCAAATAGAGGAAATTTTATATAAGCCAGGAAAATTTTTAAACGCATCTTTTGATAAAGCAAGTGAGGAAAATGAGAGAAATTATTACAAAATTAAAGATGTTCATGGAAATGACATAATTGTTGTTCAAATTGCAGGCTTGATAGCGAGAAGAATTGTTTGTGAATCTAATAAAAATCAAAATTTAGCTCAAGGCGAAAGAATTGGTATGATCAGATTTGGCAGCAGAGCAGATGTCTATTACGAAAATTATCATCCACTTGTTAAGATTGGACAACGCTCAATTTCAGGGGAGACAATTCTGGCAAAGAAATAGATATGGAACCACAAAAAAAAAATTTTACTGTAATAACTGATAAAAAAAAGGCAAGAATGCTTTTACCAAATATGCTTACTCTTTTTGGAGTTTGTATTGGTTTAACCTCAATCAGATTTGCTTTAGATGGTAAATTTGAATTTGCAATAATAGCAATAATATTTGCAGCTCTAATAGATGGTTTAGATGGACGGATAGCTCGATTAATAAAAGGCACATCTAAAGTTGGTAAAGAACTAGACTCACTTACAGATATGATAAGTTTTGGTGTAGCCCCAGCATTTATTATGTATTTTTGGAAATTAAATACACTTGGAAAATTTGGCTGGCTACTTTGTTTAGTTTATGTAATTTGTGTTGCATTAAGACTTGCAAGATTTAATATAAATTCTGACAAAGAACCTTCTTGGAGAGATAATTTTTTTGAAGGAGTCCCATCTCCTGCAGGAGGAATTTTAGTTTTGACTCCTTTAATTTTCAGTTTAAGTGGTTTAAGTGCTCTTCAAATAGATTATGATATTGTTGTTCCATTATTTTTTGTTTTCACTTCATTTTTGTTGATAAGTAAATTTCCAAGTTATTCATTTAAGAAAATTGTTATTCCAAGAAAAACCACTATTTTTTTATTATTTGGAATAGTTTTATTTTTTGGCTTATTGCTTATTTATACATTTAATGTGATTGCAATAAGCTCATTAATTTACCTTACTTTACTGCCAATCAGTTTCTTTCATTATCAAAAGTTAAAAAAACAAAATCAAAATGAAAAAATTCAAGATAGTGATGATGATCTTGAAGATGTTCTTTAATGAAAAAAAATGTAATTGTTTCTCTAGCTGATGCTAATTATTATCCTTTATTAAATGAATTGGTAGATTCTATTAAACAATTTAAAGAAAGTGAAAGCGTTGCAATTTGTATTTTAGATGCTGGTCTTGAGGAAAAACAAAAAGAAAAATTACTTAATAAAGTAGATGAGATAAAAACTGCTAAATGGGATATTGAAGTTCCAGGACATAAAGTTAAAGATAAAGAATGGCTTAAAAGTCAGGTATCAAGGGCATTTTTACCTAAATATTTTCCAAATTATAATAAGTATTTATGGATTGATTGTGATGCCTGGGTGAATGATTGGAAATCTGTAAATCTTTATTTTCAAGCATGCGAAAATGGTAAACTTGGAATTACCCAAACTATTGGACCAGGTTATAGAATTACTTCTAAAGTTAATTGGCTTTTTGGAAAACTTGCAATAATAAAATCTCAAAATTTTAAACATGCAATTAAATCAAAAATTGGATATTCTAAAGCCCGTAAACTTGCTTTTGCTCCTCACATCAATATTGGAGTTTTCTCACTTGAAGCTAACTCACCTGGATGGTCCTCTTGGCAAACAAATTTATATGAAACATTAAAAGCTGGAAATATTTTTGGTTCTGAGGGATTAGCAATCAATATGTCTGTTTATATTGATGAATTGAAAACAGAATTTTTACCACTTAATTGTAATTGGATAACAAGCAATTTACTTCCAAAATTTGATGAAAATAGAGATACTTTTGTAGAACCTTTTTTACCAAATCATAAGATAGGAATTATGCATCTTGCTGCAGGTATTTGGCAAGACGGCAAAGATATGAGAATGAACCCAGAAATTAAAGTAAAGATAGAAAATCTTGAGGGTAAATTTTTAAAAAAAAGTTTGAGATTTAATAATTAATTGAAAAAAAATAAAATTTCAAAAAATTGGGTGAATAATCAAAGACGGGATATTTATGTTCGTAAATCTAAAGTAGATGGATATAGAGCTAGATCAGCATATAAATTAATTGAAATTGATCAGAAATTTAAAATTTTTAAAGGAGGACTGACTATAATTGATATTGGAGCAGCACCAGGTAGTTGGTCTCAATATGCATCAAGAGTTGTTAAAAATGGTAAAATCATTTCAATAGATTTAAAAGAGATTGAATCAATTCCAAATACAATTCAAATTAAAGGAGATTTTACAGAGGATAATATTAAACAAAAAATAAAAGATCAATTGAAAACAAATGCTGATGTAGTTATGTCTGACATGGCAGTGAATACAACTGGTATAAAGAATATTGACTCAATACAAACAGGTGAACTTTGTAAGGAGTCTTTAGTTTTTTCAAAAGAGGTAATTAAAAAACAAGGTTATTTTATTTCAAAAATATTTATGGGAAGTACATTTAATGAAATTGTCGCACTAGGGAAAAAATTTTTTAAAGAAGTAAAGGTTTTTAAACCCAAATCTAGTCGAAAGGACTCCAAAGAAAGTTTCATAATCTGTAAAAATCTTAGATAGACTCTTTAAATTTAGAAGGAATCGTATATAAATGATTATGGATCCTATAAAAGAAGCTCTCACCTTTGATGATGTAACACTTGTACCTAAATATTCTGAAATATTACCTTCTGAAGTAGACACAAGCATTAAATTAACAGAGACTTTAAAATTAAACATCCCACTTCTTTCATCTGCTATGGATACAGTTACCGAAAGTAAAATGGCAATAGCAATAGCTAAGGCTGGTGGTATTGGTGTTATTCATAGAAATTTAGATGTTAAAAGCCAAATTAAAGAAATTAAAAAAGTAAAAAAAAAAAATTTTTTAGTTGGAGCAGCAGTAGGAGCTGGACCAAATGAACTTAATAGAGCTAAACAAATTCTTAAAGAAAGAATAGATTTGATAGTTGTTGATACCGCCCATGGTCACACCAAAAAAGTATCTGAAATTATTAAATTTATAAAAAGAATTAAGAATAAAAAAACAGCAATATGTGCTGGAAATATAGCAACCCCAGAAGCTGCCAAATTTCTACTTAATTTAGGAGTAGATATTATAAAAGTGGGCATTGGACCAGGCTCAATTTGTACAACACGATTGGTTGCAGGAATTGGTGTTCCACAATTGAGTGCAATTCTTTCTGTTAGAAATGGAATTAGAAATAAAAAAGTAAAAATAATTGCAGATGGAGGAATTAAATACTCTGGAGATTTAGCTAAAGCTTTTGCTGCTGGAGCAGACGCAGTAATGATAGGATCATTATTTGCTGGAACAGATGAGGCGCCTGGAAAACTAATTAAAAGAAGAGGTAAATATTTTAAAAGTTTTAGAGGAATGGGATCAGTCGGTGCAATGAATAAAGGATCTGCAGATAGGTATTTTCAAACAAAACAAAAAGATATATCTAAATATGTGCCAGAAGGTGTAGAAGGATTTGCTAAATATAAAGGTGATGTTCGTAGTATTATTTACAAATTAGTAGGTGGATTAAGATCATCCATGGGCTACCTTGGCTCTAAACAAATTAAATATTTAAGAAATAAACCAAGATTTGTAAAAATTACTAAAGCAGGTTTTTATGAGAGTATGGTTCATAATGTAGATATTGTAAAAAATGATATAAAATATTAATGATAAAATTTTATAAAATATTTATTTTTTTAGTTTTCTTATTAAGTCTTTCAAATGTTGCTTTAAGTAAAGAAAATTTTTTTACTGAAGGAGTAAAATTGTTTGAAGCAAAAAAATATGATGATGCAAAATTTTTACTCGAAAGAAGTATAGTGTTTGACCCAAAACATGCTAATTCATATTTGTATTTAGCTAAAATTTATAAAGAAAAGGAAGATCAAAAAAAAGAAGAAAAAAATCTGGAGGCTACTTTATTAATCGATCCTAAAAATGAAGAGGCAATTCTTATGTTAATGCAAATTGGAATAAAAAAAACTAATTATTCTCAAGTTAAAGAGTTATCGGAAAGATTTGAAAAGGTTTGTAAAGATTTATGTAAAAAAAATGATGAGATTTTACAGGATTTAAAAAATTTAGAACCAAAAAATGAATCTTGATTTAAATCTAAACAAGATCCTAATTATTGATTTTGGTTCGCAATTTACTCAATTAATTGTTCGAAGAGTTAGAGAAGCTGGAGTTTATTCTGAATTAGTGAGTCACAAAAAAGTTAAAAGTTTTCATATAAAATCTAATACTAAAGGGATTATCCTATCAGGAGGACCCTTAAATGTTTATCAATTAAATGATAATTTATTTGATAGAACAATTTTGAGACTAGGTGTTCCGATTTTAGGTATATGTTTTGGCCACCAAATTTTATCAAAATTTAATGGTGGAAAAGTTAAACAATCAAAACATAGAGAATTTGGACTAGCAAACATTTATAAAAAGAATAACAGTTTATTAACCAAAGACTATTTTAATAAAAAATCTAAAAAGGTCTGGATGAGTCATGCTGATCAAGTATATAAATTGCCAAAGAGTTTTAAAGTTATCGCATCAAGTGAAAATTCAAAATATGCAATAGTAGAATGTACGAGAGAAAAAATTTTTGGTGTTCAATTTCATCCAGAAGTAACTCACAGTGAAAATGGAAAAAAAATATTCAGTAACTTTATATTTAAAATTTGTAAAATTAAAAAAAATTGGTCCCCTAAAGATCAAAAAATAAGATTAATTAAAGAAACAAGACAGCTAATTGGCTCTAACAAGGTCATTTGTGCTTTATCAGGTGGGGTTGATAGTAGTGTAGTGGCTCAACTTTTAAATAAAGCTATTGGTAAAAAGTTATATTGTATTTTTGTAAATACCGGTCTCTTAAGAAAAAATGAGGAAAAACAAGTTATTCAAACATTTAAAAAAAGACTTAAAATTAATTTAATTTACGTGAATGCTGAAAAAGAATTTCTTAAAAAATTAAATAAAGTATCAGATCCTGAAAAGAAGAGAAAAATTATAGGAAATTTGTTTATCAAAATATTTGAACGTTACTCTAAGAAGATTAAAAATGTAAGATATTTGGCTCAAGGTACTCTTTATCCAGATTTAATTGAAAGTAAATCTGTAACTGGAAGTCAAACTTCAAAAATTAAGTCCCATCACAATGTTGGTGGATTGCCTAAAAGAATGAAGTTGAAATTAGTAGAGCCTTTAAAATATCTTTTTAAAGATGAAGTAAGAAAATTAGGCTTAGAATTAAATTTAAATAAAGAAATAATTTCCAGACATCCCTTTCCAGGTCCAGGTTTAGCAATAAGAATGCCGGGAATTATTACTAAAGAGAAAATTAATATTTTAAAAGAAGCTGATCATTATTTTATTCAAGCTTTGAGAGAACATGGACTATACAATAAAATTTGGCAAGCATATGCAGCTTTGCTTCCTGTTAAGACTGTTGGTGTGATGGGTGATAATAGAACTTATGAATATTTATGTTTGTTGAGAGCAATAACATCAGAGGATGGTATGACCGCAGATTTTTATGAATTTAAAAAACCATTTATTCAAAAAATTTCAAATAAAATTGTTAATAGTATTAAAGGAATTAATAGAGTAGTTTATGATATAACCTCAAAACCTCCTAGTACTATTGAGTTAGAGTAAATGAATAGAAAAATAAAAAAAGTTCTTAATAAAAAAAACAAATCAAAAATTGTTTGCCTAACAGCCTATTCAAAAAATATTGCTAAAATCTTAGACAGACATTGCGATATTGTACTAGTTGGAGACTCATTAGGCTCAGTACTTTACAATTATAAATCTACCAAACAAGTGACTTTGCAAACAATGATAAATCATTCAAAAAGTGTCAGACTTGGGGTTGAAAAATCTTTAATGGTATTTGATATGCCTTACAACACGTATAGAAATCCAAAAGAGGCTTTAAAAAATGCAAAATTAGTTATGAAAGAGACTAAATGTGATGCGGTTAAGTTAGAAGGAGGAAAAAAAATAATTCCCATTGTTAAAAAATTAGTTGAAAATAAAATACCCGTCATGGGTCATGTTGGTATTTTACCTCAAACTGATAAAAAATTTAGGTTTAAGGGAAAGAAACGTAAGGAAAGTGAAAAAATTTTAAATGATACAAAACTTTTAGAAAATGCTGGAGTTTTTTCAATCGTATTAGAATGTATAGAAATAAAATTATCAAAAAAAATAACAGCGCAAATAAAGGTACCAACGATTGGCATAGGTTCATCAGTAAACTGTGATGGCCAGGTATTAGTAATAGATGATTTAATTGGTTTGAGTCAAAGTAAATTCAAATTTGTTAAGAAATATATAAATATTACTAAAATTATTGAAGTTGCAGTTAAGAAATATAAATCAGAGGTGCTGAAAAAACAATTTCCAAAAACCAAGCATTCTTTCAAAAATTAAATTATTATCCCATTGTAAAAGGATCGGTCATTGGTTTATCAGAGGAATTATACCATGTTGTTTTTATTCTAGTATATTCTTTAATAGACTCTATACCTGCTTCTTTTCCATAACCACTATCTTTTAGTCCACCAAATGGAGCCATAGGAGATATTAATCTATATGTATTAATAAAAACTATTCCAGCTCTTATAGCTTTTGAAACTCTAAGTCCCCTAGCGAAATTAGATGTATAAACTCCAGAGGATAAACCATATTTATTATCGTTCATTTTTTCTATTACCTCTTTTTCATTTTCAAATTTCATTACAGATAAAATTGGACCAAATAATTCATTTTCAGCAACTGGTAAGTTATGATTTTCACATTCAATTATTGTGGCTGGAAAATAATAGCCTTTATTTGAAATTGAGGATCTTTCACCTCCACATCTTATTTTTCCACCTTGTTCTATTGTGGTTTTAATATTTTTTTCAATATTTTCTAATTGTTTTAAACTATTGAGAGGTCCCATTTGAGAATCTTCCTCCATTGGGTCTCCTAATTTAATTTTTTTAGCTTTATCAATTAATTTTTTTAAAAATTCATCATAAATTTTTACATGTAAGTAAAGTCTTGATCCAGCTATACAACTTTGTCCACTTGCTCCAAATATACCAGCGGTAATACCATTTAAAGCATTTTCTTGATCTGCATCATTAAAAACCACCACTGGGCTTTTGCCACCAAGTTCTAAACTTACTTGTGATAAATTTTCAGCAGAGTTTTTTACAATATGTTTCGCAGTTTCAGGTCCACCTGTAAAAGCAATTTTTTCTACAAGATTGTGAGTAGTGAGTGCTTTACCACATGGCTCACCCAGTCCTGTTACAATATTTATTACTCCTTTAGGTATTCCAGTCTTTTCAATTAGTTTTCCAAATTCTAGAAGGGTTACTGGTGCTAATTCTGAAGCTTTAATAACAACTGTATTCCCCATTGCAAGAGCTGGTGCTAACTTTACTGCTGTTAAAAGCATTTGTGAATTCCAAGGTATAATTGCTGCTACAACACCAATAGGAATTCTAGTTGTAGTTACTTGCATATCTGGTTTATCAATTGGAACTACAGTTCCCTCAACTTTGTCTGCTAATCCTGCAAAATAATCATAATATTCTGCTATATAGTTTGCTTGAGTTTTGGTTTCTCTGTAAAGTTTTCCGGTATCAATCGTTTCAATTTTACCAAGATATTCAGCGTTTGCTCTTAATTGTTCTCCAATTAATCTCAAGTATTTTGCTCTTTCTCTTGGGTGAAGTTTTGACCAATTGTTTTCAAACGCATTTTGAGCTGATTGAACCGCTTTATCTACATCTTTTTCATCAGCTTCAGGAACTGTTGCCCAAACTTCATTGTTTTCAGGATTTAATGACTCTATTTTTTTTCCTGATGATGAGGCTACCCACTCACCATTAATATACATTTTAAAATCTTGAATTTTTGACATTTAGCTTTTAATAAAATTTCTTATATTCATATTAACATCATCTGCACACTCTATACTACAAAGATGTTTTCCATTTTTAATCTCAACATACCTTGAATTAGCTAAATCTTTTGTTAATTTTTTTGACATAGATGGCGTTGATCCTGAGTCATCAGAACCTGTCATAACTAGGGTATTTGAGGTTATATTTTGTATTACTTGAGTATTATCCTCATGATTAGCAAATAATTCATAAGCCTTCAAAAAATTTTTATGATCTTCAGAATTCTTATTTAAAATATCTATGAATAAATCATATGTTTTTGGATTTTTCTTTAAATATTCATCTGTAAACCATCTTTTAAGGGCTTGTTTTGAAATTGGTTTGTTTAATTTTGCTTGGTTATATCTATCAAGAACAAGAGCTCTTTCTTCACTTGATCTTTTATAAGTTGTGCCAATCAATATTAGTTTATTAATTTTTTCTCTCAATTTTGATGCAAAATCTAAAGCAATTAAAGATCCTAACGAAAAACCAACTAAATGAATTTTATCAATATTTAGGTATTCTAAAATTTCATTGAGTTGACTAGAAAAATCCCCAAAGTTTAATTTCTCTTTTTTACATGGAGTTTTTCCATGGCCGAGTAAATCATAAGTTATAATTGAAAATTCATTCAAATTTTCTATTTGTGGCTTCCACATTTGATGATCAAGACCAACACCATGTATGAAAACTAATGGAATACTGTCTTTTTTTATATAGATATAGTGATTTTGATGAGTATCAAAATTATTAGACATCAAATTATTTTGGATCTAATCCCATCTCTTTCATATCTTGATAGCGATCTCCAGTTCTTGCGTGTGCTCTTCCACTTGAGGCCCCACCAATTGCAATAACGATTTCATCGTTGAAAGGAGCATCATGAATAGTGAACTCGTGCGTTAAATAATAAGGTCTTAAACCAGAATCTGTTTTGTGCATCATGGGTATAGATATTTTTGAACCTGCAGGACCTCTAGTATTAGTAAAACTTAGATAAGATGTCCCACCAACAGCATCTCTAAATTTGTTTCCAAATCTTAAAGTATGAATAAATGCAGACGCATGTTCTATTTCACCATCTAAACCTACTGTTCCAGCTTTGCCATAAGCCAGTATTCTTTCTGGAGATCCAATTTCTTTAATAAGTTCTGGCACTAGAATGTCACCAAGCTTTGGAGCTAAATCTAAAATAATTGGTTTTAAATCATCTACAAATCCTTTGCCATGCCACGGATTTTTAAAAACTGCAGCAACGGAAACTAATAAAACAGGTTCTTTTGCTTTTTTTCCTCCTTCAATGAAAGTCTTATCTACAAATTTATTAAATTTTCTTATTTCAAGTTCCATTAACTTGCTTTTTCTAGATTTGATGTATTAACATTTATTTTTGGAATAACTTCATCATTAAATAATTTGATACTTCTCATACAATCCTCATGGTCTATACCTGGAAAATTAGACCATACTTGAAGATTTTGTAAGTTCAGTTCTGATTGT
>CACJED010000010.1 GCA_902592285.1 uncultured Pelagibacteraceae bacterium
GTGGATCTTTTTTTTCACTTATATTTGGCCAGAATTCAGAATATTGTTTATTGATTTCCAACCATTTTTCGCTCCCTGGTTCAGTATCAGCAGTGATTGCATCAACTGGACATTCAGGTTCACAAACGCCACAATCTATACACTCATCCGGTTTAATTACAAGCATATTTTTACCTTCATAAAAACAATCTACTGGACATACTTCAACGCAATCCATTAGTTTACATTTAATACATTTGTCATTTACAACATAAGTCATTTTAAATTTTCTTTTTTAATTTCCTCTTTAATATCTCCCATGATTTTACTGTCAATATAAAGAAGTCCCGCAAGTCTTCGCATTAAATTTGTTTCATAGATGTCAGCATCTTTATTAGAGTAAATTATTCTCCAAAGCGATTTTATAATCTTAATTTTATCTTCTTCTTCAAGATTTTTAATCTCTTTAGTAAACTCTAATATTTGATTTGCGTCTTCTTCACATTGTTTTGCTTTAGTAATTAAAGACAGCAAATTAGTCTTATTTGCACCGAGACTTAATAATGTTTTTTTAACAATTTCCTCTTCTTCTTTAGAATAATTTTCATCTATTTTTGCAGCATAAATAAGTAATGCACCAATTTTTACAAAATTGGTCTCAAGATTATTCTTATCTTTTTTATTAAAAAACATTTTTTAACTAAGATTTAAATTTTTTAACACGCCAAAAGGGTTTTCTTTATTGAGCTTTTTATCAAATGATTTCCTAATATTTCTTTTTGGAGTATATTTAAAAAATATATCCTCATTTTTTTTTATAATTTTATAGTTCATTTTTTGGATTAATATTTTGAAATTTTCTTTATTACATCCCAAAAGATTAAGCATTTCTGGAGTTAACTTAATTTCTTTATTTTCTTCAGATCCAGAATTAATTATCTGCATGAATAATCTCTCTAAAATATCAATCCTCACAAAAAAATTATCAAATTTTTCAAAACCGCAGAGCAACATAAAGTTTTTGTTTTTATTATTTTTGTCATCTATAAAATTTAAGCCAAATGTAGGAGGCTTAAGTTTAAAGTACTTTTGATGATAATTTTTCCATAATAAAGTTCTAATTGTTACAGGTTCAGGTTTAATTAATTTATGTAAAAAAATATGGTATCTACCAAATTTGACACCTAGTTCTCTTAAAACTTTTCTTTCATTTTGACCTAAATTTTTTAAATATTCATAAACATTTTCTCTTTTTAGAACACCATTATTTTCATAAAGTTGATACGCTAAAGCATTTATTGAAGAGTTTTTATCTTTGAGATTTTTTAAATCAATTAAACTTTGTAAAACAGTATTTATTTTGTTTTTTATCCATTTTTTAATAAACAAACTTAATTTATTTTTTTGATCATGTTCGAGTATATCGTCTACAATTAGATTTATATTTGGACTTAAGTAATCATTTCCTGACACTAGTTTTGCTATCGCAAATTTATTCCAATATATTTTAAAATCATCTTTAAGTTCGATTAAACCTGTATCAATAATATTTTGGATTCTTTTTTCTAATTCTGGCCCAATAGTTTGACGTGCAGCTTTTTTTAGAGATTTGATATCTGTTTCTAATGCTCCTTTTTTAAGATCTAATTCTAATTTAAGGCCATTGATTTTTCCTATAAATTGATCATCAATTTTAACATCATTATTTTCTGTTATTTGAGTTTTAAATTCCATATCTTGTTTTAAGCCCCTCGCAAGAATACTAGCTCTCTTATCAATAAAAGTTTTTGTAAGCTCTTCATGAAGTCTATCCGAAAGTCTATCCTCTAGTAGTTTTGTTTTTTCAATCCAATATTCCTGATTTTCAATCCAATTATTTTTATTTGAAACATATGACCAAGTTCTGACATTTGCAATTCTATTCGATAAAGAATCAACATTTCCATCTAATTTGTCTAATTTCATAAGCTGTATTCTCATAAAATCATTGGGAATTTTTCCCGTTTTACTAGATAGAAACTTAAATACATTTTCAATAACCTCGTAATGATTTCCATAAGTTTTTTTAACAAAATCTGGTATCTGACAACATTCCCAAAGTAAATTAAGAGTTTTATTATCAAAATGAATATTTTCGAAATTTTTGTCTCTCAAAAAATATTTTAAAGCCTTCTCATCCTCACATTCATTTATTTTTCTTAACCATTCTTTTTGGGGTTTTTCTTCTAATGATTTTATTAAACTATAAGGATTATTAAAATTTAGATTAGAATTTCGCCAAAATAAAGTTCTGATTTCTTCAAATTTATGATTTTCTAATAGATCAACTTCTTCAGGATTTATTTCTTTACATTCTCCAGTGATTCCAAAACTACCATTGTTTAAATATCTTCCTGCCCGGCCTGCAATTTGTCCTATTTCTGATAAATTCAGTTTTCTAAGTTTTTTTCCATCAAATTTTTTTAAATTTGAAAAATAAATATAATCTAAATCCATATTTATGCCCATTCCTATAGCGTCTGTTGCAACTAAAAAATCTACATCACCTGATTGATATAACTCTACTTGTGCATTCCTAGTTTTTGGACTAAGAGAGCCCATTACAATCGCTGCACCACCTTTCTGTCTTCTAATCAATTCTGCAATCGCGTATACTTCTTCAGCGGAAAAAGCAATTATTGCAGTTTTTCTGTTTATTCTTGAAATTTTTTTATGACCTATATATGTGAGCTTTGATAATCTTTCTCTATCAATAAACTCAACATCATCATGCAATTTAGTAATAATCTTTTTAATTGTATTTGATCCCATTAACATTGTTAATTTGCTACCTCTCATGTTTAGCAAGCGATCAGTAAAAATATGTCCGCGTTCGTGATCTGCACACATTTGTATTTCATCAACACCCACAAATTCTAAATCTTTGTTAATTGGCATTGATTCAACAGTGCATAAAAAATACTTTGCATTAGATGGTATTATTTTTTCTTCACCTGTAATTAAAGCAACTTTATCTATACTAATTTTCTTTATAACCTTGTCATATACTTCTCTAGCTAACAATCTAAGGGGAAAACCTATCATCCCAGTTTCAAATGAGAGCATAGTATCAATTGCTAAATGTGTTTTCCCAGTATTTGTTGGTCCAAGAACAGCAGTAATTTTATTTTTTGTCATATCTACTCTTGGTATATTTTTTTACAAACCTACAAGATATTGTTGGTACTAAAGAACAAAGATAGACTAAAACATGTCCGAATCATAGGTACAAATGTTCTCATAATTATAATTGAATTTAAAGATTTGTCTAACCACCCGGCCCTAAATCAGATGGCTTTACTTTTAAAATTTTCCAAACTCCTGATGCAGATGTGATTATTTTATTATTACATCGCAATTCACAAAATAAAAAAACAAGAGTTTTTGTTTTTTTAAGAATCTTTACATAACCTGTAATCTCATCACCTTTTTTTGATGTGCCAATAAATTTAAGATCTAGAGATATTGTAACACAAGGTGCATTTTCAGCAGCCCTATGTGCAGCCGTTCCTGCTCCAGCATCTATTAAAGCTGATAAATATCCTCCATGAGTTATTTCTGCTGCATTCAAGTGATTTTCATTTATAATTGATTTAAACTCATATTCATTTTCAGAGATATTTCTAAATAAAACACCTCCATTATGTTTCATAAAGCCTGGCTTAATACTTATTTGCTCAAATTTTTCAGACATAATTTTTTTATAGTATAATTGTTAAAATTAACAAAATGATAAAAATTATTAAGAAAAAATATATTACAGACATTTGTAGAGAGCTTTTGATCAACCATTTAAACATAAAAATCCTTATTAATGGCGCGCCTGCTAGGAGTCGAACCCAGAACCTCCTGGTCCGTAGCCAAGCGCTCTATCCAGTTGAGCTACAGGCGCATTTATAATTTTATTTGATTATAGTATATCATTTTTTAGTGTATTTTAATGATAAGACAAATTTTAATTTATGAATAATGAACTAAATGAAGTATTTATTGTAAATGCTATAAGAACACCAATTGGTACTTACCAAGGGTCATTAAAAAACATAAAAGCTGATCAACTTGGATCTATGGTTATAAGCGAAGTTTTACAGAAAACTAGATTTACAAAAGATGAAATTGACGAGGTAATTATGGGTCAAGTGTTAACTTCAGGAGCTGGACAGAACCCAGCGAGGCAGGCTGCTGTGAATTCTGGAATTCCAATTACAAAACCCGCACATATAGTTAACCAAGTTTGTGGATCTGGACTCAGAGCAGTAATTTCAGGATATCAATCAATTAAGTTAGGAGAGTCAATCAGTGTAATTTCTGGAGGTCAAGAAAATATGTCAATAGCTCCACACTCAATTTTTTATCGTGATGAAAAAAAAATTTTAGAGGAAAAATTATTAGATACAATGATTAATGATGGATTGATCGATGCATTTAACAATTATCACATGGGCATAACAGCAGAAAATATTGCAAAAAAATTTAAAATATCAAGACAAGAACAAGATATATTTGCTCTAAATTCTCAAAAAAAAACAGAGCTTGCAATAATTAATAATAAATTCGATGATGAATTAATCAAAATAAATCATGAAAGTAATATTTTATCCAAAGATGAGCACCCAAGAATAGGTTTGCAAATTTCTGATCTAGAAAAATTAAAACCCGTATTTCAAAATAACGGAACAGTTACGCCTGGAAATTCCTCTGGAATAAATGATGGTGCTGCAGCATTATTGTTGACCTCTGGAATGGAAGTAAAAAAAAAATCTATTGAGCCATTAGCAAAAATAGTTTCATGGGCCTCAGTTGGAGTAGATCCATCCTTAATGGGTCTAGGACCAATCGAAGCTGTAAGAAAAGCAGCTAAAAAAGCAAACTGGAATTTGAATGAAATTGATTTATTTGAAATTAATGAGGCTTTTGCAGCTCAAGCAATAGCAGTGATACGAGAACTTAATATTGATGAAAATAAAATAAATGTCAATGGTGGAGCAATTGCACTTGGTCATCCAATAGGTGCTTCTGGAGCTAGAATACTAGTAACCTTGATACATGAAATGAAAAGACAAAAAAAAAACAAAGGGTGTGCCACACTCTGCATAGGTGGTGGAATGGGTATAGCCGTGTGTGTTGAAAGAAATTAGGAGTTAATTTTTCCATATTTCTGGTCTAATAAAATTTTCTGTATCCATAATTTAGCATCTGTGTAAGTGCTAATTTTTGGTTGGATAAGTGTTTTTAATAACTTTTTAATCATTTCTGATGTATGTATTTAAAGAGTGTCAAAAAATTGAACTAAATGTGTTAAAATTTGCAATTAACATCATTTTTATAGTGTATAAAACATAAAAAATAATGACTAAAAAATTATTAGTTCCTGACATTGGTGATTTCGAAAATGTTGAAGTAATAGAACTACTTGTTAAAGAAGGACAAGAGATTAAACAAAACGATCCAGTTGTTACAATAGAAAGTGATAAGTCAAGTGTCGAAATACCATCCACATTTTCAGGAAAAATAGATTCTATTTTAGTAAAAGTTGGAGATAAAGTTTCCAAAGGAGATTTGCTTCTTGAAATAACTAGTTCTACGCAGGCAACTCAATCATTACAAGATGTGCCAAAAAAAACTGAAAATTTAATTCAAGAGGCTGAAAATTCTTTGAAAAAAATTAAAGAAAAAAAAATTGTAATTCAAAATATTAAAAAAGAAAAACCAGAATTAATTCAAGTTACAAATGAAGGTGATATTGATCCTTTGGAAACAAATGAATGGCTAGAATCTCTTTCAGAAGTTATAGAAAAAGATGGTAATCAGAGAGCTCACTATTTGATAAAAGAATTAATTAATAAAGCTTATATGGAAGGAGCTAATATTCCATATACACAAAATACTCCATATATAAACACTATCCCAGTAAATGAAGAAAAAAAATCAAATGGTGATCAAAATATTGAGAGGAGAATCAGATCATTAATAAGATGGAATGCTGCGGCGATGGTAGTAAGAGCAAATAAGAAATTTCCTGAACTTGGAGGTCATATAGGAACATTTGCATCTGCGGCTACTCTTTATGATGTTGGAATGAATCATTTTTGGAGAGCAAAAAATAATAAGTTCGGAGGTGATTTAATTTATTTTCAAGGCCATAGTGCACCTGGCATGTATGCTAGAGCTTTCTTAGAAGGTCGATTAAATGAAAAGCAATTAGATAGTTTTAGACAAGAGGTTAATCCGGGCGGCTTGTCTTCTTACCCACATCCATGGTTAATGCCAAAATTTTGGCAATTTCCAACAGTGTCTATGGGTTTAGGCCCAATGTTAGCGATCTATCAAGCAAGATATATGAAGTATTTAATTAATAGAGGTTTAATTAAAGATGAAGGTAGAAAAGTTTGGGCTTTTTTAGGAGATGGAGAAATGGATGAGCCAGAATCTTTAGGTGCTATTGGTTTAGCAGCAAGAGAAAAATTAGATAATTTAATATTTGTTGTGAATTGCAATCTTCAAAGATTGGATGGACCTGTTCGAGGTAATGGAAAAATTATTCAAGAGTTAGAGGGAATTTTTAGAGGGGCAGGATGGAATGTTATTAAGGTCATTTGGGGTTCATATTGGGATCCATTATTAGCAAATGATAAAACAGGTCATTTAGTAAAAACGATGAACGAGACTGTTGATGGTGAGTACCAAGCAATGAAAGCAAGAGACGGCGCCTATGTAAGAGAAAAATTTTTCGGTAAATACCCAGAGACTAAAGATTTAGTTTCAAGTCTATCTGATAAAGATATTTGGAGATTAAACAGAGGGGGGCATGATCCTCATAAAGTTTTTGCAGCCTACGACAAAGCGTCAAAAAATATTGGAAGTCCTACGGTTGTAATTGCAAAAACAATTAAAGGCTATGGAATGGGCAAGAGCGGAGAAAGTGTTAACACTACACACCAAACTAAAAAATTAGATATAGATGATTTAATGTATTACAGAGATAGATTTGATGTGCCTCTTACAGATCAACAGGTAAAAAACATAGAATATTATAAACCAGATCAAAATTCTCAAGAAATAAAGTACCTTAAAGAAAGAAGACTTCAATTAGGTGGATTCATTCCAGAGAGAACCACCTACGCAAAACCAATTAAAGCTCCACCAAAAGATATCTTTGATAACATGAAAGAGTCTACAGGCATAAAAGAAATGTCCACTACAATGGCTTTAGTTCGAATGCTTACGAACCTTTTAAGAGATAAGAATGTTGCTCCAAGATTGGTACCAATTATTCCTGATGAGGCTAGAACTTTTGGCATGGAAGGTTTCTTTCAAAAAATTGGTATTTATGCTCATGAGGGACAGAAATATGAGCCTGAAGACTCTGCGCAATTAAGCTCGTATAGAGAAGATAAAAGCGGACAAGTTTTGGAGGAAGGAATTAATGAGGCTGGCGCAATGTCTTCTTGGATTGCAGCGGGAACTTCTTATACAAATCATGATATTGAGATGATACCTATTTATCTTTTTTACTCGATGTTTGGTTTTCAAAGAATAGGAGATTTTGCATGGGCGGGTGCAGATAGTCAGTCTAGAGGATTTTTGATTGGTGCAACAGCTGGTAGAACAACTTTAGCAGGAGAGGGTCTACAGCACCAAGATGGTCATAGTCATCTTATGGCTTCAACTATTCCCAACTGTGTATCATATGATCCTACATTTCATTATGAATTAGCAGTTATTTTTAGACATGGATTAAAAAGGATGCATGAAAAAAAAGAGAATATTTTCTTCTACATTACAACTATGAACGAAAATTATCCTCATCCAGCTATGCCTAAAGATAGATCTTGTGAAGAAGGGATCTTAAAAGGTATGTATAAAATAAAAGAATTTAATAAATACAAAAAAACTAAAATTCAATTTTTGGGATCAGGCACAATTTTAAGAGAAATGATTGCAGGTGCCGAAATATTACAAAAAGAATATCAAATAGATAGTGAAATTTGGAGCGTAACAAGTTTTAATGAGTTAAGAAGGGATGGGCTAGAAGTAGAAAGATATAATCTTTTAAATCCAGACAAGGAACCAAAGAAGTCTTATGTTGAAAATTGTTTGGGCAAAACGGAGGGACCTATTTTAGCTGCCTCAGATTACATGAGAATGAATTCAGATCAAATTAGACCTTATGTTAATAAAAGTTTTTACTCACTAGGAACAGATGGCTTTGGACGAAGTGACACTAGAAAAAATTTAAGAAATTTTTTTGAAGTTGACAAAGAGCATGTTGTTACCTACGGATTAAGTGTATTAGCTAAAGAACAGCTAATAGCATCCAAGCACGCTAGAGAGGCAATCAAAAAATACAAAATAGATATTAATAAACCAATGCCAACAAAATTATAATGTCAGAAATTGAAATTAAAGTACCTAATATCGGAGATTTCAAAGGTGTGGAGGTAATTGAGGTTTTAGTTTCTGAGGGCCAAACTCTAAAAAAAAATGATCCTTTAATAACAATAGAGAGTGACAAATCTAGCGTAGAAATTCCTTCAAATTTTGAGGGTAAAATCAAAACTTTAAAAACAAAGGTGGGAGATAAAGTTTCAGAGGGTGACTTAATTTTAATTTTAGAAAATACTAATGAAACACAAGAAAGAGTTATAAAAAAACCAGTAATTGAAAAAGAGATTAAAAAAACTCAAGAAATAAAACCAGAGACTCAAAAAATATCAACTAACCAAAATAAAGTTTTTAATATATCGTCAGCAAGTCCAAAGGTTCGAAAATTTGCAAGAGAACTTGGAGTAGATATTAACCAAGTTGCAGGCAGTGAACGCAAAGGTAGAGTTGTTGAGAGAGATATCAAATTATATGTGGCTTCGAAATCTAATAACCAAGTCAATAATGAGAATAAAAATAATGAAAAGATAAAACAAGAATACTCTCACTCTGAATTTGGAGAAGTAGAAATAAAAGATATACCGAGAGTTAAAAAATTATCATCAAAATACTTAATGAATTCTTGGACAACTATTCCTCATGTTACAAATCATGATGAAGCAGATATAACTGAAATGGAAAATTTTAGAAATTCTCTTACAGACATTTATTCTGGAGAAAAAGTTAAAATTACACCTTTGGCTTTTATAATTAAAGCTTTAGTGGCGTCTTTGAAAAAATTTCCAAATTTTAATTCATCTATTGACCAATTAGAAACTGGAAAAATGACTTTGAAAAAATATTATCATATTGGAATAGCAGTTGATACACCAAATGGTTTAATGGTTCCTAAAATAAGAAATGCAAATAACAAAAAGATTTCTTTAATTAGTAAAGAACTTAAAGAAGTAAGTGAACTTTGTAGAAATTTAAAAATTGATAAAAAAGAATTATTCGGTGGATCTATGACAATAACTAGTCTTGGGGGGATTGGAGGATCATTTTTTACTCCAATAATTAATTATCCTGAAGTAGCTATATTGGGTGTTGGACGCTCCCAAAAAAAAAATGTTTTTTTTAACGGTAAATTTCAAGTAAGAACAATGTTGCCAATTTCATTATCTTATGATCATAGAATTATTGATGGTGCTGAGGCAGCTAGATTTAATAATGATATTAAAGAAAATTTAGGTAAAAACTTTGCATATAAATTAGCAGTTTAAATAAAATTATGTCCAAGACTATTTCATTGTTAAGCGCTTTATTGTGCACTTTTATTTGGGGCACAACTTTTATTGCTCAAGACACTGGAATGGATGATATTGGGCCATTCACTTTTAATGCTGTTAGATTTTTTGTCGGGTTTTTAGCTATATTTCCCTTAGTCTTATTATTTGAAATGAATAAATTAAAATTCGAATTGAGTTTTAAGTTCAAAACATTTGCCGTTCTCTCTTTTTTAATCGGTATTTCATTATTTTTAGGATCAGCCTTACAGCAAGTAGCCTTATTATATACAGATGTAGCTAATGCAGCATTTTTTACAATTTTTTATGTTCCAATGGTCCCAATTATAATTTTTTTATTTAAAAGAAAATCATTACACTGGAGCGTATGGCCTTCAGTTATTTTGTGTTTAATTGGAGGATATTTATTAACTAATTTTTATGATGCTACAGTTAGACTTGGGGATTCGTTAGTAATTTTGGGTGCTTTATTTTGGAGTACTCATATTATTTTTACAGGTATTATAGTAACAAAATATAATCTTCCTTTGACGCTAGGTGCTATCCAGACATTTATAGTTGCTGTATTTTCTTTGGTAATTGGATTGAATTATGAAGAGTTTATTTTTAAAAATATTTTAAATGAAATAGATTCGATATTATATGCAGGAGTTTTATCTGGGGGCTTTGCATTTGTATTGCAAATTTATGCACAAAAAAATATAACCCCTGCTCCTGCAGCCATTATTTTTTCTTTAGAAGGTGTATTTGCAACTATAGCAGCCTGGTTTTTATTATCTCAAGCACTAGATATAAATAATTTAATTGGGTGTTTTTTTATATTATCTGGAGTCTTATTGTCACAATTATTGCCTTTGATAAAAAATACAAATCAATAGTATATTATTAAAAATAAAAATAAAGCGATAAACATTCTATAGATTACAAAAATATTTAAAGAAAATTTATTTATATAATTTAAAAAAAATTTAACAGTTATATAGGAGAATATAAAAGATAAAACTACTGCAATCACTATTAAATAATTTATTTCTATTGACTGATTAGATATATCTTTTAGTCCAAGAAAACTGGCTCCAGCTAATGCAGGAATAGATAATAAAAACGAAATTTTACCTGAGTCAACTCTATTAAATTTTAAAAATCGAGCTGCTGTCATTGTTATACCCGCTCTACTCACCCCTGGTATTAATGCGAGAATTTGGAAAAATCCAATAAATAATATAGATTTAAAGTTCAAGTTTGTAGAAATACTATGATTAATTTTTCTTTGATCTGCAAAGAATAAAATAATTCCAAAAATTAATGTCATCCAAGCAATAACTTTTATATTTCTAAAAATATAAATTAATTCAGTGGTTTGTAATATATAACCAATAATAATAAGTGGCAGTGAGCCAATTACAATTAAACGGAGTAATTTTTGATTATTTTTTAGATCAAATAAATCTTTCTTAAAAAAAAATATTATTGCCAATAAAGAACCCAAATGTAAGCTTATGTCTATTAATAATGAGCTTGATTTTAAATCATAAAGGTTAGAAATTATGATTAAGTGAGCAGATGAACTTACAGGTAAAAATTCAGATATACCTTGGACTGCTGATAAAATTAGGATTTCTATAAATTCTTGAAACATTTAAGTGTCGTAACGTAAAAAATATCCTTTTAAAACAATTCCATTTGATCATAATAGGTATGCATAAATTAAAATTTTGATATTTTTAGCCATTTTTATCTTTTTATAGGTCATAAATACTGACCCATATAATTCTTTTACTAATAAAAACAATGTATAATTTACCAAAATTTTAGAAATGTTATGAATGATAAAATGCTAAAGTTTGTGAAAATAGGTCAGCAAACACCACCTAAAAGAGAGGTTGATGACAGAAAAGATGACTTTAATGAAATCTATGACGATTTTTTAAAGCAAAAAGCAGAAGAACAATCCAGTAGATGCTCACAATGTGGAGTACCTTTTTGTCAAGTTCATTGTCCTTTAAGTAATAACATTCCAGATTGGCTAAAATTGACAGCAGAAGGCAGACTAAAAGAAGCTTATGAATTATCTCAAAGTACTAATAATATGCCAGAGGTTTGTGGAAGAATATGTCCACAAGATCGACTTTGTGAGGGTAACTGCGTAATAGAACAATCAGGACATGGAACAGTAACTATTGGTTCTATGGAAAAATTCATCACCGACAATGCTTGGAAACAGGGCTGGATAAAACCAATTGAAGTAAAATATGAAAAAGACCAAAGTGTAGGCATAATTGGTGCAGGGCCGGCAGGTTTAGCAGCAGCAGAACAATTAAGAAAAAATGGATACAAAATTACAGTTTATGATCGATACGATCGTGCTGGAGGTTTGTTAATTTATGGCATACCAAACTTCAAATTAGAAAAACATGTTGTTCAAAGAAGAACAAAATTATTAAAAGATGGTGGTATAGAATTTATCCAAAATTTTGAAGTTGGCAAGGATGCCACTTTAGAACAATTAAGAAAAAAACATGATGCAATTCTAATTGCTACTGGAGTTTATAAGCCAAGAGAAATAGAGCTGCCAGGAAATGACCTTGAAAACATTTTTCCTGCAATGGAATTTTTAACAGCTTCTAATAAAAAAGGTTTAGGAGATAAAGTTGAACTATTTGATAAAGGAATATTAAATGCTGAGGGAAAAGATATAGTTGTAATAGGTGGTGGGGATACTGCAATGGACTGTGTAAGAACATCGATTAGACAAAAAGCAAAATCTGTTAAATGCCTTTACAGAAGAGATAAAGAAAATATGCCAGGATCAGCAAGAGAAGTAGCTAATGCAGAAGAGGAGGGAGTCGAATTTGTTTGGCTTTCAAGCCCTAAAGAGTTCAAAGGAACAAATAAAATTGAAAATGTAATAGTTGATCAAATTCAATTAGGAGAACCTGATGAGTCAGGAAGGAGAAGACCCGAAATAAAGAAAGGCTCAGAGTTTAAAATAAAAGCTGATATGGTAATTAAAGCTCTCGGATTTGATCCTGAGGATCTACCATATTTATTTGATATAAAGGAATTACAAGTTACAAAATGGGGAACTCTTAAAACTGACTTTGATACAATGGAAACAAACCTTAAAGGGGTATTTGCTGCTGGAGATATTGTTAGAGGGGCATCATTAGTTGTCTGGGCTATTAAAGATGGAAGAGATGCTGCTGCAGCTATGAAAAATTATTTAGAAAATATTGAAAAGAAGAGATCAAAAGTGGCTTAATGAAAACATATAAAAAAAATCTTGAATTGCTTACAAAAAATCATGTTTATTCAAAAGAAATGGAACATGATGCTTGTGGAGTTGGTGTAATTGCTTCAACTGAAGGGAAAAAATCAAGAGCAGTTGTTGAATATGGTATTGAAGCACTGAAAGCCGTTTGGCACAGAGGAGCAGTTGATGCAGATGGAAAAACGGGCGATGGTGCTGGAATTCATGTTGAAATACCAAAGGATTTTTTTATAGAGAAAATTGAAGTAACTGGACATGATTATGATAATTCCGAAATTTGTGTAGGAATGATTTTTTTACCTAGAAATGATTACTCGGCACAAGAAAATTGTAAAACTATTGTTGAAAGTGAGCTGACTAAAAATAACTTTAGCATATATGGTTGGCGACAAGTCCCAGTCAATCCAAAGATCTTAGGTGAAAAAGCTTTTCAAACTATGCCCGAAATTATTCAAGTTTTATTTAAATCTAATGATCCAAACCTCTTGGATAAGAACTTAGAAAGAAAAATTTATGAAACGAGAAAGAGAATTGAAAATAAAGCTTTTGAAGCATCACTTAACAATTTCTATATTTGCTCGATAAGCTCGAAGTCTATAATTTATAAAGGATTATATTTAGCTGAGGCGATATCAGATTTTTATTTAGATTTAAGAGATCAGAGATTTATATCAAGATATGCGATTTTTCATCAAAGATTTTCCACAAATACAGCACCAAGCTGGAGTTTAGCTCAACCATTTAGAGCTATAGCTCACAATGGAGAGATAAATACTTATAAAGGAAATAAAAACTGGATGAAGGTACATGAACAAGAAATGAGTAGCCCACTTTTTGACAATATAGAGAATCTAAAGCCAGTTATTCAAAAAGGTGTCTCTGACTCAGCAGCCTTAGATAATGTATTTGAACTTCTAAATAAATCTGGTCAATCAGCGCCCCTAGCTAAATTGATGCTAGTGCCAGATGCTTGGTCAAAAAAAAACAAGACCTTATCAAAGAGTCATCAGCAATTGTTTAATTTTTTAAATAGCACTATGGAACCTTGGGATGGTCCAGCAGCTCTAGCTGCTACAGATAACGAGTGGATTATAGCTGCAAATGATAGAAATGGTTTAAGACCGTTAAGATATGTCATAACAAAAGATAAAATGCTTTTTGCAGGATCAGAGACAGGAATGATAGATTTAAATGAAAAAAAAATTTTAACCAAAGGAAGATTAGGTCCTGGTGAGATTATTGGGGTTAGAATAGAAAAAGGAAAAGTCTTTTCAAATAATCAAATTAAAGATTATTTAGCAAAAGAATTTAAACATTTTAATTCTCAAATAATTGATCTAGACGAAAAATTATCAATCTCTAATGAAAAACATAATTTTGAAGGAGAAAGTTTAAGAAGAAGACAGTACACTTTTGGTATAAGTTTAGAGGATTTAGAGCTGATTTTACATCCAATGGCTGAAGATGCGAAAGAAGCAACAGGCTCAATGGGTGATGATACTCCTTTGGCTGTGCTTTCAGATAAGTATAGACCTCTTTATCATTTTTTTAGACAAAATTTTAGTCAAGTAACAAACCCACCAATTGACTCATTGAGAGAAAATAAAGTAATGAGTTTAAAAACTAGATTTGGTAATTTAGGAAATATTCTCGATTTTGACACTTTGACGAAAGAAAACATTTTTGTTCTAAATAGCCCTATTTTATCAAACTCTCAATTTAATAAATTTTTAAATTTTTTTGGTAAAAATTCAGTAACAATTAATTGTACTTTTTCAAAAAATGAAAATTTGGCAGACTCAATTAGCAGAATACAAAAAGAGGCAGAAATTGCTGTTAGAAAAGGAATCACTCAACTTATCTTAAGTGACAAGGAGATTTCGACTGAAATTTTACCAATGCCAATTTTATTGTGTGTTGGGGCGATAAATACATTTTTGATCCAAAAAAAATTAAGAGGATATGTTTCAATAAATGTTCAATCAGGTGAAGCCCTAGATACTCATTCATTTGCAACTTTAATTGGTGTAGGAGCAACAACGGTTAATCCATATTTAGCTTTTGATAGTTTATATCAAAGATACAAAAAAAAACTTTTTGGCCAATACAGTTTTGATGAATGCGTTCAAAGATATATTAAATCAGTTAATGCAGGTCTATTAAAGATAATGTCTAAGATGGGAATTTCAGTTTTGAGTTCTTACAGAGGAGGATGTAATTTTGAAACTGTGGGATTGAGCAGATCTGTTGTTAATGATTATTTTCCTGGGGTAATATCAAAAATTTCAGGTATCGGTTTGGTAGGAATTGAAAAAAAAATTAGAGAAATCCATAAAGAAGCTTTTGAAAGTAGTGAAACGATTTTACCAATTGGAGGTATCTATAGGTATAGAAAGAATGGAGAAACTCACCAATATCAGGGCAAATTAATTCACCTATTGCAAAGTGCTGTAAGTTCTAATTCATATGAAGCATACAAAAAATATGCTGAGGGTATTTATAATTTACCACCAATTAACCTCAGAGATTTAATTGATTTTAGAAAAAAAAAATTGGGTTCACCTATAAAAATTACTGAAGTTGAACCAATACAAAAAATATTAAAAAGGTTTGGTAGTGGAAGTATGTCTCATGGAGCTTTGTCCAAAGAGGCACATGAAACTTTAGCAATAGGAATGAACAGAATAAAAGGAGCATCTTGCAGTGGAGAAGGTGGCGAAGATGCTGAAAGATTCAAAATAATGGATAGTGGAGATAGTGCAAATTCAAGAGTAAAACAAATAGCGTCCGCTAGATTTGGAGTTACTGTAAATTATTTAAACAATTGTAATGAGATTGAAATAAAAATGGCTCAAGGTGCAAAACCAGGTGAAGGTGGTCAGTTACCAGGTTTTAAAGTAACTCAAGAGATTGCAAAATTGAGACATTCTACTCCAGGCGTAACATTAATCTCTCCACCTCCACATCATGATATTTACTCAATAGAGGATCTTGCTCAATTAATTTATGATTTAAAGCAAATAAATCCAACAGCAAGAGTTGGTGTAAAATTAGTTGCATCCTCGGGAATTGGAACTATTGCAGCAGGAGTAGCGAAAGCCAAGGCTGATATTATTTTGATTTCTGGTCATAATGGTGGAACAGGCGCAACTCCACAAACAAGTGTTAAATATGTTGGGATACCATGGGAAATGGGTCTTACAGAAGCCAATCAAGTACTTACTTTAAATAATCTAAGACACAAAGTAACCCTAAGAGCCGATGGTGGCATTAAAACTGGTAGAGATGTAGTTATAGCAGCAATGATGGGTGCAGAAGAATATGGAGTTGCAACTACCGCCTTAGTAGCTATGGGGTGTATTATGGTAAGACAATGTCATTCAAATACGTGTCCAGTTGGTGTTTGTACTCAAGATGATAAACTAAGAGAGAAATTTACTGGTACTCCAGATAAAATTGTAAATTTGTTTAGTTTTATTGCCTCTGAAGTAAGGGAAATTTTAGCTGAATTAGGATTTAAATCCCTAAATGATATTATTGGAAGAACTGACTTGCTAATGCAAGTAAATAAGGCCTCTCCTAATTTAGATGATTTAGATTTAAATCCTCTATTTGTCCAAGCAGATCCAGGAAACAATAAAAGCTATTGCGAAACACAAGCAATAAATAAGGTCCCAGATACTTTAGATCAGAAGCTTTGGCCAGAAATTGAAAAAAAATTAGACAACTTAGAAAAATTTGAACAAGAAATAAAAATAAAAAACACAAATAGAGCGGTTGGTACAAGAATTTCACATCATTTATATAAAAAATATGGATATGAAAAGTTAGATGATAATTTTTTAATATTAAATTTTAAAGGCTCAGCAGGACAATCTTTTGGAGCTTTTTCATCAAAAGGCTTAAAGCTTAACTTAAAGGGTGACGCAAATGATTATGTTGGAAAGGGATTATCTGGAGCTACAATTGCAATAAAAATTTCAGATGAAAGTAATTTAGTTTCTAATGAAAATACGATTATTGGAAATACAGTTTTATATGGTGCAACTTCTGGAAAACTTTTTGCAGCAGGCCAAGCAGGTGACAGATTTGCAGTAAGAAATTCTGGAGCAATTTCAGTTGTTGAAGGATGTGATTCTAATGGTTGTGAATATATGACAGGTGGAACAGTAGTAATATTAGGAAATGTTGGAGATAATTTTGCGGCTGGTATGACTGGAGGAATGGCATTTGTTTATGATAAATCAAAAGAATTCGAAAAAAAGGTTAATCCTGAATCTGTTATTTGGCAAAATGTTGAAACAGAATATTGGGAAAAAGTATTAAAACAATTAGTTTTAGAACATTATGCAGAGACAAATTCAGCACTTTCAAAAAATATAACTGCTAATTTTAAAGAGGAGAAAAAAAATTTTATTCAAGTTTGTCCTAAAGAAATGTTAGATAAACTCAGATATCCAATTTCTTTTAGGAAAACAATAAAAAAAGTTGGTTAAATAATTAGATTTAATTCTTTAGTTAATATTTTTAGCCATTTTTTTGATGATAAACTGTGATCTCCATTTTTCACAATTACTAATTTTTTTTTAGCGTTTTTAAAAATTTTTAATACTTTTTTTGAGTAAACTTTTGGGACTGATTCGTCTTTTTCACCATGTATCATCGTAACATTTAATTTTTGATAAACAATTTTATTTAAAACTTTATTTTTTCTACCATCTTTTATTAATTGTAATGTAATTGGATATTCATAATTTCCATGTTTTAAATAGATAATACCTTCAGAAGAAATTTTTTTTTTCATAACTTTAGTAAACTTATTCCACATTAATTTTTCTAAAAATTCTGGAGCTGATCCAATTCCTAAAAATCCTTTAATTTGCTCATTATAAATTCTAAATTGATTCAGAGAAATCCATGCCCCCATACTTGAACCAATTAATATAAAATCATTTTTTTTAACAATTTTGTTGATTAGTATACTAGTTTCTTTACTCCATTTACTAATATTTCCATCTGTAAATTTCCCTGAAGATTTTCCATGACCGCTATATTCTAAAGCCAAAAATCCAATTTTTTTTTTAATCGCAAATTTTAAAAAGTGTTTAGGTTTTTTTCCTTCAAGATCTGACATAAAACCGTGCAGAAACACAATATAAAGTTTATTGTTTTGACTATGCTTTAAATAGCGGATTTTTTTCGATTTTGATATTTTATAATAGTTATAATTTGTCATTAAAGTTTAATACTCAAATCTATTAATGTATAATCATATCAAATGAAATCTAATTTAAAAGTTTTACAAGTAATTCCTAGATTAGGTTTTGGTGGAGCAGAAACGGGTTGTTATGATATAGCACATTATCTTCCTGAAAATGATTGTAAATCTTTTATTGTTACAAGTGGAGGTGAATTAACAAAATTTATAGATCAAAAAAAAGTTAAATTAATTAGATTGCCAGTGCACAGTAAAAATCCTTTAATTATTTTTTTTAATTCAATTGTTTTAATTTTTATTATCCTTTTAAATAATATTTCTATAGTTCATGCACGAAGTAGAGCACCTGCTTGGTCATGTTATTTTGCTACAAAAATAACGAAAACAAATTTTGTGACAACATTTCATGGAACATATAATTTTAAAAATAAAATTAAAAGATTTTATAATTCAGTGATGGTTAAATCAAACTTAGTTATCGCAGGATCAAATTTTATATTTTCACACATAAAAAAAAATTACTCAGATTATTTAAATTTAAAGAATAGATTGTTAGTAATCTTTAGAGGAATAAATGTAGATTATTTTGATCCCACAACTAAAACTGAGGAAGAAGAAAAGAAATTATTAAAAAGTTGGAAAATAGAAGAAAATAAAAAAATTATATTATTACCAGGGCGCTTGACACCTTGGAAAGGACAAGAACTATTTTTAGAGGCTATAAATTTAGTTAATATTAAACTTGGTTATGAGGCATTTTATGCAGTGATTCTTGGAAATGATCAAGGTCGTGATTTATATAAAAAAAAACTAATTAGAATAAGTGAGCAATTTAGGATGACCAATCAAGTGAAATTTATAAATCACTGCAAAGATATGGCTCTGGCATATAAAGTTTCAAATATAGTAGTATCTGCATCTGTTGAGCCAGAAGCTTTTGGAAGAGTAGCAGTAGAAGCTCAATCAATGGAAAAGGTAATAATCGCAAGCGATATTGGTGGTTCTAATGAAACTGTTATTGATAAAAAAACGGGGTATCTTTTCAAGTCTGGAGATCCAAATTCTCTAAGTGAAAAAATTCTTAAAGTACTCAATTTAGACGAAACAACACTAAAAATGGTTGGTATTGCCGGAAGAAAAAATGTTGTTAGTAAGTTTAATGTTGAAAAAATGTGCTTTTCTACATATTCAGAATACAAAAAGTTAATAAATTAAATGCCAGCAATAATATTACCAGATGGAAATAAACTAGACTTTCAAAAAAAAGTTACAGGTTTACAGATAGCTGAAAAAATTAGCAAATCCCTTGCTAAGCAAGCAATTGTAATTGAAGTAGATGGAAAATTAAGGGATTTGAATTTTGTAATAGAAAAAGATTGTGCTGTAAAAATATTTACCTCAAAGAATAATGAAGGACTAGAAACAATTAGACATGATACGGCACATATTTTAGCTATGGCTGTGCAAGAACTTTTTCCAGGAACACAGGTAACCATTGGGCCAGTGATAGAAAATGGTTTTTATTACGATTTTGCAAGAAAAGAACCTTTTACTGAGGATGACTTAAACAAAATTGAGAATAAAATGAAGGAAATTGTTGATAGAGATATTGTTACTAGAAGAGAGGTATGGCCTAGAGAAAAAGCAATAGAACACTTCAAGAAAAAAGGTGAAATTTATAAAGCAGAATTAATAGAAAATATTCCTAAGGGAGAAGAGGTAACAATTTATTTTCATGGTGAATGGCATGATTTATGTAGAGGCCCGCATTTATCTTCCACTGGTAAAATTGGAAAATATTTTAAACTTACAAAAGTAGCAGGTGCATATTGGCGAGGTGATTCAAAAAATGAAATGCTTCAAAGAATATATGGAACTAGTTGGGCCTCACAGAAAGATTTAGACAATTATTTAAAAAGAATTGAAGAAGCAGAAAAAAGAGATCATAGAAAATTAGGTAAAGAAATGGATTTATTCCACTTTAGAGAAGAAAGCCCAGGATCTGTTTTTTGGCACGAAAGAGGTTGGGCGCTTTTTCAGAAGTTAATAGATTATATGAGAATGAAGCAGGAAATTGCAGGTTATAAAGAGATAAATACTCCAGAAGTTTTAGACAGAACCTTATGGGAAAAGTCAGGACATTGGGAAAAATTTGGTGCAAACATGTATACTTCAACAACTCCAGATGAGAAAGTTTTTGCAATCAAACCTATGAATTGTCCAGGTTGTATAGAAGTTTTTAATCAAGGACTAAAAAGTTATAAAGATTTACCTTTGAAGATGTCAGAATTTGGAAAAGTACATCGTTATGAACCTTCAGGAGCATTACACGGTTTGTTGAGAGTAAGGGCATTCACTCAAGATGATGCACATATATTTTGTACTGAAGATCAAATTACAAAAGAATGTTTAATTGTAACAAATTTGATTTTAGAAATTTATAAAGATTTAGGTTTTGAAAATGTGATTTTAAAATATTCTGATAGACCTACATTAAGAGTAGGAGATGATAATGTATGGGATAAAGCTGAAAATGCTTTATTAGAGGCAGTCAAAGCTACTAAATTGGAATATACTATAAATAAAGGTGAGGGTGCGTTTTATGGACCAAAAATTGAATTTGTATTAAGAGATGCTATTGGAAGAGATTGGCAATGTGGAACTTTACAAGTTGACTTTAATTTACCTGGCAGATTAGGTGCTTCATATGTTGATAATGATGGTTCAAAAAAAGTTCCAGTGATGTTACATAGGGCTCTATTTGGCTCATTAGAGAGATTTATTGGAATTCTAATTGAAAATTACGCTGGTAAATTTCCTTTTTGGATTTCTCCTCTCCAAACAGTGGCAATCCCTATATCAGAAGAATTTAACGATTATGCAATACAAGTTTCAAAAAAAATTAAAGATGCTGGCATGAGTTCATATGCTGATTTAAAAAAGCATAATTTAAACAATAAAATTAAAGAACATTCACTTGCAAAAATACCTCTATTATTAATTTGTGGTAAAAAAGAAGTTGACAGTAACTCAGTAACGATTAGAAGATTGGACTCTAACAAACAAGAAAATATGGATTTAGATTTCTTTTTAAAAAAATTTTCTGCTTTAAATAAAGCATCTTCAAATTAAGTGGCAGATTTTAAACAAAACTATTTTCAAAAAAGAACGAAGGATCGCGGCCCAAGATCAAATAATCGAATCTCATCACCAGAAGTTCAAGTCATTGCAAGTGATGGAGAAAATTTAGGAGTTCTTAATACTAACGAAGCGATATCTATGGCTAAAAATCAAGGATTAGATTTAATAGAAATAGCACCTAATGCCAACCCTCCAGTTTGTAAAATTATGGACATGGGAAAATATAAATATGATGCTCAAAAAAAAGCTAACCTTGCCAAAAAAAAACAAAAAATAGTTTCACTAAAAGAGATTAAAATGCGACCAGTTACAGAAACTCATGATTATGAATTTAAGGTAAAAAATGCAAAAAAATTTATTTCAAAAGGGGATAAAGTAAAATTTACAATCCGATTTAAAGGTCGAGAACTGCAACACTCACATCTAGGGAATGAATTGATGATTAAGATCAAAGAAGATATGAAGGAAGTTGGTAAAGTGGAGCTACAGCCTAAGTTTGATGGAAAGCAAATGATAATGGTAATTCAGCCTTTATAAGCTTTAATTAAGGTTGTAAATTTAAAACATTCTTTGTATAACCTCGCAGAATTATGCCAAAACTTAAAACAAAAAGCTCAGCAAAAAAAAGATTTAAGATATCTTCAAAAGGCAAAGTAATCATGGCCCAAGCTGGTAAAAGACATGGCATGATTAAAAGAACAAATTCACAAATTAGAAAATTGAGAGGCACTACTACAATGTCAAAACAAGATGGTAAAATCGTAAAGTCGTATATGCCTTACAGTTTGAGAGGATAAAATGTCGAGAGTTAAAAGAGGCGTCACTAGTAGAGCTAAACATAAAAAAGTTTTAAAAGCTGTTAAAGGTCAATGGGGTAGAAGAAAAAATACTATAAGAGTTGCTAAGCAGGCAATGGAAAAAGCTATGCAGTATGCTTATAGAGACAGAAGAAATAAAAAAAGAGATTTCAAATCTTTATGGATACAAAGAATAAATGCAGGCGTTAGAACTGAAGGAATGACATACTCAAAATTTATTAATGGTCTAAATAAATGTGGTATTATAATAGATAGAAAAATTCTTGCAGAAATTGCCTACGATAGCCCAGAAGCATTTAAAACAATCGTACAAAAAGCTCAATCCGCTTTAAATTAATCTTCTCTATTGTTTTTATTTCTTAAGGAAATAATCTATCAATATGTCAGACTTAAAAAATATTAGAGATCAATTTATATCAAAGCTTAAAAATGATTTAAGTATTGAACAAATAAATGAAATTAAAACAGAATTGTTTGGCAAAAATGGTTTAATTTCATCAAAATTTAAAATAATTGGATCAATACCAGAGAATGATAGAAAAAAATTTGCTTCAGATTTAAATCAAGTAAAAGATGAACTTCAAATTTTGCTAACGTCTAAACTTAAAAAGATTGAGAGAGATAAAATAAATGAAAAATTAGAAAAAGAGAAAGTGGATATAACTTTACCTGAAAGACCATTCGTTAGAGGAAAAGTTCATCCAGTATCACAAACTATCGATGAAATTTCATCTATTTTTTCTGAAATAGGATTTAGTGTAGAGGAAGGTCCTGATGTTGAAAATGAGTACAATAACTTTACGGCTTTAAATACACCAGATAATCATCCAGCAAGAGATATGCATGATACATTTTATTTAGATGAAAACAAAAAGGTTTTACTAAGAACTCATACGTCACCTGTTCAAATCAGAACTATGTTAAAAGATAAACCACCTTTTAAGATTATAGCTCCTGGAAGAACTTATAGATCAGACAGTGATCAAACACATGCACCAATGTTTCATCAAGTAGAAGGTTTGCACATTGATAAAAACATTAATATGGGGCATTTAAAAGGTTGTTTAAATTATTTCATCAAAGAATTTTTTGAAGTTGAAAAAATTAAAATGAGATTTAGACCTAGCCATTTTCCATTTACAGAGCCATCTGCTGAAGTTGATATTGGGTATGAAATAAAAAATGATAAAATAATTATTGGTGAAGGAAATCAGTGGCTTGAAATTCTAGGTTGTGGGATGGTACATCCTAATGTCTTAAGAAATGTAAAAGTAGATCCTTCTAAATATCAAGGATATGCCTTTGGCATAGGTATAGATCGATTAGCAATGCTTAAATACGGCATTAATGATTTAAGAGCGTTTTTTGATTGTGACTACAGATGGCTAAATCATTTTGGTTTTGATCCACTTGATGTTCCTTCAAATTACAGAGGTTTAAGCAGATGAAGATTACATATGATTGGTTAAAAGATCATTTAAAAATAAATGCTAAAGAAGATAAACTTCTTGAGAAACTAACAGACATAGGTCTTGAGGTTGAGAGTATAGAAAACTTATCTGAGGGATTAGATTTATTTAAGATAGCAAAAATTGTAAAAACAGAAAAACATCCAAATGCAGATAGACTTAAGGTTTGTGATGTTGATGTTGGTAACAAAAAAATTATAAGAGTTGTTTGTGGGGCTGTAAATGCAAGAGAGGGACTTTATACTGTGTATGCTCCACCAGGCGCAATTATCCCAAAAAATAAAACTAAACTTGTTGTTGCCAAAATTAGAGATGTTACATCTTATGGAATGCTTTGCTCCGAATTTGAATTGAATTTATCAGATGAAAGTGATGGGATTATTGAACTGTCGTCATCCAAATATGCAAAAAGTATCGGAAAAAGTTATTTTTCTAAATCAAGGTCTAATATTATCGATTTATCAATTACACCAAATAGACCAGATTGTCTTGGTGTTCGGGGGATAGCGAGAGATTTATCAGCTGCAGGTTTTGGAAATTTAAAACCAGAAAAAGATAAAAAAATTAAATCTAATAAAAAACAGAATTTAAAAGTAAAAATAACAAAAGAAAAAGATCAAGGCTGTTTATCTTTTGGTAGCTGCTTGATAACTAAGGTCAAAAATACAGAAAGTCCTCAATGGTTGAAAGATAAATTAATTTCTATAGGTCAAAAACCAATATCTGCAATTGTAGATGTTACAAATTATGTAATGATTGATATTAATCGTCCTTTGCACGCATATGATGCAGATAAAATTGAGAAGGGAATAATTGTTAGAAATTCAAAATCAGGAGAAGAATTTACTGCTCTAGATAATAAAAATTATAAATTAGATGATGGAATGTGTGTAATAAGTGATAACAAAGGCGTTTTAGGTCTAGGAGGAATTATTGGAGGCACAAGATCTGGTACAGAGCTAGACACTAAAAATGTTTTATTAGAGTCGGCTTATTTTGATCCAAGATCAATTAGAAAAACTGCTAAAAAATTGAATATTGATACAGATGCAAAATTTAGATTTGAAAGAGGCATTGATCAGTTATCTATTGAAGATGGATTAAATAAAGCAGCTTACTTAATTAAGGAAATTTGTGGTGGTGAAATTAGTAAAATAGACATTCAAAAAAATGGGTCTTACAAAAAAAAAGTAATAAAATTTGATCCAAAAACATTTGAAAAAATTACTGGTTTTAAAATTTCAATAAAGGAAATGATAATCATTTTAGATAAACTTGGTTTCAAGTTAAAAAAAGAAAAAGAATTTTTTAAATTATCAATTCCATCTTGGAGACCAGATATTATTCAAGAAATTGATGTAGTAGAGGAGCTTGTAAGAATTAGTGGCTATGAGAAAATAAAAATTGAAAATCCTATTAAAGAAAGATCAAAAAATACTTTAAATCCAACACAAAAGTTATTTCATTTTCTTCAAAGGGCAGTAGCATCCAAAGGGTATAAGGAAGCAATTACTTGGTCTTTTACAGATGCTAAATATAATGATCACTTTAAAGAAAATAATAAAGAAATAAAAATTGTAAATCCAATTAGCTCTGAATTGGGAGTATTAAGAAATTCTATTTTTTCAAATCTTGTGATGTACTTGAGCAAAAACTTAGATAGAGGAATTAAAGATTTATCAATATTTGAAATTGGGCCAATATTTTACGGTTCACAACCTGGAGATCAGAATACAGTTATTTGTGGTTTGTCAGCTGGAAAAAAATCTAGACTCTCATGGATTGAAAAAGAGAGAAATGTCGATGTTTTTGATATTAAACGAGATGTTATACAAACTTTAGTAGAAGCAGGTTATGATGCAGAAAAATTTTATTTAGACGATGTATCTCCAAATTATTATCATCCAGGAAAATCAGGCAGAATATTTTTAAATAAGGAGAAAGATAAAGTGGCTGTTTATTTTGGCGAAATTCATCCAAATATTCTTAAAACTCTAGATATTAAATCAGAGTCTTTAGTAGGTTTTGAAATATTTCTAGATAATTTAAAATTACCAAAAAAACCTTTAAAAGATCTGAAAACAAAATATTCAGTATCCGAATTTCAAAAATCCGAAAGAGACTTTGCATTTATTGTTGATAAAAAAATTAGTGTGCAAGATTTAGTAAGCATAATATCAAATATTGAAAAAAATTTAATTTCAAATGTCAAAGTATTTGATGTTTACGAAGGAGATAATATTCCTGAAAATCAAAAATCAATTGCTATAAATGTTACTATTCAATCATTGGAAAAAACTTTAACAGATAATGATTTAGAAAAAATTAATAATTTGATAATAGAAACAGTTGAAAATAAAACTGGTGCTAAAATACGTTCCTAAAATAATTAATGAGTTCGATTGATAATATAAGAAATTTTGCAATTATTGCACATATTGATCATGGTAAATCTACTATAGCCGATAGAATTATTCATAGTTGTGGTGGATTAACAGAAAGAGAAATGAAAGCTCAAGTTTTAGACTCTATGGATATTGAACGTGAAAGAGGAATTACAATTAAAGCTCAAACAGTTAAGTTAAATTATAAAGCTAAAAATGGAAAAAATTTTATTTTAAATATTATTGATACCCCAGGGCATGTAGATTTTAGTTATGAAGTAAGTAGATCTTTATATGCATGTGAAGGTTCAATTTTAATCGTAGATAGCACACAAGGTGTAGAAGCTCAAACTTTAGCTAATGTTTATCAAGCTTTAGATACAAATCATGAGATTGTACCAGTTTTAAACAAAGTTGACTTACCTGCATCAGATTTAGATAGAACAAAAAAACAAATTGAAGAAGTGATAGGAATTGATACTGAAAATGCAATTCCATGTTCAGGTAAAACTGGCGAAGGTATAGAGGATATTTTAGAACAAATAATCAAAACATTACCTGCACCAAAAGGAAAAAGCTCAGCAGATCTAAAATGTTTATTGGTTGATAGTTGGTATGACACATATCTAGGAGTAGTGATTTTAGTAAGAGTGATAGATGGTAAACTTTCAAAACATATGAAAATAAAAATGATGTCTTCCAATCAAGAATATATTGTTGAAAAAGTTGGGGTTTTTACTCCAAAAGCAGTGGATATAAATGAATTAAAAACAGGTGAAATTGGATTTATTACAACAGGAATTAAAGTTTTATCTGAAACAAAAGTAGGAGATACAATCTGTGATGCTTCGAAACCCTTAAAAGAAGCTTTGCCAGGATTTAAACCAAGTAAACCGGTAGTATTCTGTGGGCTCTTTCCAGTAGATAGTTCTGAGTTTCAAAAACTTAAAGACGGTTTAGCTAAATTACAATTAAATGATGCAAGTTTTTCGTTCGAACCAGAGTCTTCATCTGCTTTGGGCCTTGGTTTTAGATGTGGTTTTTTGGGTCTACTTCATTTAGAAATCGTAACTGAAAGACTTGAAAGAGAATTTGATGTTAATTTATTAACCACAACTCCAGGTGTTGTTTATAAAGTTCATTATAATAATGGAAATGTCATTGATTTACAAAATCCTTCAAGTTTACCTGATCCTACTTTAATTAATTATATAGAGGAACCTTGGATAAAAGCTACAATTATTACACCTGAACAATATTTAGGTTCTATAATAAAAATGTGCCAGGATAAAAGAGGAATTCAAACTAATTTAAGTTACTCGGGAAATAGAGCAGTTGTTAATTACGAACTTCCACTTAATGAAGTTGTTTTTGATTTTAATGATCGTCTAAAATCTATGACAAGTGGTTATGCAAGTTTTGATTATGAAATTATAGAACATAGAGAAGGTGATTTAGTTAAACTTGGAATTTTAGTTAATGGTGAGTCGGTTGATGCATTAGCCATGATGATACACAGAGATTTTGCACAAAAAATAGGAAGGGATGTATGTGAAAAATTGAAGGACCTCATACCTAGGCACAATTTTATGATACCGGTCCAAGCTGCAATAGGTGGTAAAATTATTGCCAGAGAAACAATCAAAGGTTTTAAAAAAGATGTTTTAACCAAAATTCATGGAGGTGGCGCTACAGATAGAAAAAGAAAATTATTAGAAAAACAAAAAAAAGGTAAAGCCAGATCTAAACAATTTGGAAGAGTAGAAATTCCTCAGGAGGCGTTTATAGGTGTTCTAAAAATTGCTAAAGATTAATTATTTTCTCTATTAACTTTAGGTCTTTTTTTTCTATGTTAATTCTAAATGGATAATTTGAATCAGTATTATCTGGCTTTGTTTTTATTCTAAAATACTTTAAATTTAAAATCTTACTTATTCTTTCACACTTTTTATTAGGATGATCAGCAGGTATTATTTCAATTATTTTTGTTCCAGGTTTACAAAAAATTATATTTGTTAAAGATGCTCCATGAGCACCAATTATTATAGAAGAATCATTAAATAGTTTTATTTGATTTTTAAAAGTTAATAATTCTGGTTTGTAAGATTTAAAATTTTTTTTCTTAATAAATCTATTTAGAGTGCCTGGATTATTTATCTGACAATGATTATAAGAAGATTTTGAACGATCTAGAAATATTTTTTTTCTCTGACTATTTTTATTATCTTTTAAAAACAATTTTCTATTTCTGGTAATAATCCAGCTAGGTATTTCATTAACTGAATTATGAATATGGCCTTTCGTATACCATGGGTGATCTACTGCATAAATTTCATCTGCAATTATATGATTGTGTTTTTTTGAACTTAAAAGTTTATTTTCATATATACCTAAAGTTTTTAAAATTTTGATTTGCCAATTTTTTGGATCTGCAATATAAAAATAGTCTATTTTATCTAAACCTATTTTAGAGCTAAGAAGATATATTTTTGGTATAATATCGAAAATGAAGTGAAAGTAATTATTCCCACTTGCACCTTGACAAAGATTAAAAACTCTACCTTTAATTTTTTTAACAAAAGACGGAGTACCTTTTACTAAAGCACAATTATATTTAGAGACACGCAGTATTCCATATGCTTGTTGAAAAGAAATATTTGGTAAGATTAAATTGTTTTTTATAATAGCTACATTTTCATTATTATCAGTATAAATTCTCGCATTTTTAACTATATAAATTTGATACTTTCCATTTTTAAAAGTTTTAAATAATGAGTTGTTAATATCTATTTTTTTTATAAGACCATTTGTTGTTTTTGGGAGGAATATTTCACCATATAAAAATTTAAAAAATAATCTTATTAAAGACTTATAATATAATTTTAATTTTTTCTTAATCATGTATTGTAAATTATCAATTGTAAATGAAACATATAGTTAAATGGGGCATTATCGGATTAGGAAACATAGCATATCATTTTGCAAAATCATTTTATAATCTAGATAATGCAAAATTGGTAGCAGTAGCAAGTAATTCTGAGGAAAAATTATTAAGATTTAAGGAAAATTTTGATATTAAAAATGAGAATTTATACAATGATTATGAAAAAATTTTAGAAGATAAAAATTTAGATATTATATACATAGCTCTACCAAATAGTTTACACTTTAAATGGGCACTTAGAGGAATTGATAAAAAAAAAAATATTTTAATTGAAAAACCTAGTTTTACTTCCACCAATCAAACAGAACAAATATTTAATCATAAAAATTTTGGGCATATATTTTTTAGTGAAGGATATATGTACAAATACCATCCACAAATAATTGAGACTATTAAACTTATAAAATCAGGAGAAATTGGTAAGCCTATTCAAATGAAAACAAATTGTGGAATGAATTTAATTTATAAAAAAAATTTTTTGGGTTTTAAACGAAAAAAATTAGATTTAAAAAAAAGAATTTTTAATAAAAAGTTAGATGGTGGTGTTATTTTTGATCTTGGCTGTTACACTAGCTCAATTAGTTTAATGATTGCTTCATTGATTGAAAATGTTGATTTGTCAAATTTTGTTATTAAAGATATTAAAACAAAATATCTTGATAAGAATCTAGACGTTCATAGTTGTGCAAAAATAAATTTTGATGATAAATTTACATCAAAAGTTACAACTTCTTTTATAGAAGACATTGGTAATGCGACATTTATTGAATGTGAAAATGGTAAAATTCAAATAGAAAATAGTTGGAATCCTAGGTCAAGTAAAATTAAAATTTTGAGCAATAATGAGAGAACTCTAGAATTTAAAGACTTTAGTGATTTATATCATTTAGAAATTAAAAATATAAGTAACGATATTATTTCGGATAAAAAAGAAGCTTCTTTTCCTGGTACTAAAAAGATAGATATTTTATTAAACTCAAAAATAATTAATAATTGGACTAATGAGCTCTAAAATAATTGATTGTATTACTTTTTTTGATAACAATTTTATGTTTGATCTTAGATTTAATATTTTGAAAGATGTTGTAGATACTTTCGTAATTTGTGAGTCAAAATACGATCATAGAAATAAATTAAAAAATTTAAATTTTGATAAAAAATATCTCTCTGATAAAAAAATTAAATACTTTATATTAGAAAAACCATTTCCTGAAAAATTTGATTTGTGGAAAAATCAAGCAATTCAGAGAGAATATTTACTTCATAGCTTGGATTTTGCTGAAAATGAAGATTTAATTTTTTTTTCAGATCCAGATGAAATACCTGATCCTAAAATTTTGAAAAACTTTTGTTTAAGAAAAAAATATGGAATTTTTTTTCAAAATTGTTTTAACTATAAGTTTAATATTTTTAATCCATATGAAACTCCCTGGGAAGGAACTAGAGTTTGTAAAAAAAAACATTTAAAATCTATAGATTTTATGAGACAAAAAATTAAATCAAAAAATTTAGATTATGGATTTCATAGAATAGATAAAGAAAAAAATATTGAGATTTTTGAAAATGCAGGTTGGCATTTTAATAATATAATGTCTCCAGAATTAATTTCTTTAAAATTAAAAACTTTTGCACATACAGAATTTAGTGGGAGTAGATTTTCAGATGTTAACGTTATAAAAAATAAAATTAAGAATAAAATTGATCTATTCGAGAGAGGCCACATTTATAAAAAAGTCGATATAGACGAGTCTTTCCCAAGTTATTTGATTGAAAATCTTGAAAAATATAAGCATTATATATCTTAAATGGAGAGGTGGCCGAGCGGTTTAAGGCGCACGCTTGGAAAGCGTGTAAAGGGTTTTCTCTTTCATGGGTTCGAATCCCATTCTCTCCGCCAAATTTAATTTTTTTAAAGAAACTATTCAGTATAATAAACAAATGTTAAATATAAATGACTATAGCTCAGTTACAATAGTAATAGTATTATATAAAGAGTCTTTTGATTTAGTAAATAAAACACTTCAAACTCTTAAAAATTACAAAATTGTTATAATCGATAATGCCAATAATAATGAATTAAAAAAAAAAATTTTAAAAAATTTTAAAATTTACAAATATTTATTAAATAAAAAAAACAACGGATTTTCAGCCGGTTATAATCAAGGAATAAAATTAAGCACTACAAAGTTTACATTGGTTTTAGGACCAGATTGTTTAATAACAAACAAAGATATTTATGTTTTGACTAAAAAACTTTCTTTTTATGAAAATACTATAATGATAACCCCAACTGCTTATAGTCAACAAAATGAACCGACATATTCTGGTGGACCACTTCCAGAAAATGGTAAAAAAGATAAAGTTTTAAATTTAGAGGGAGATGTATGTGTTGAAAGTGCTTTAGGTGCATGTATGTTATTTAAAACAGATGATTTTAAAATGAATGATTTATTATTTGATGAAAATTTTTTTTTATATTTTTCAGATGATGACTTATGTAGAAAAATTAAATCAATCAATAAATCTATTGTACAAACTAAAGATGCAATTTGTATTCATCAGCATGGTATTATCAAAGTAAAAAGTAGATTTATGAAAATATATATTAGAGAATTTAATTTTACCCATGATATGTTGTACTACTTTTATAAAACTAAAACTGAAAAATCTTTAGAGATTATCAGAAAATTTCAAAAAAAAAGCAAAAGACATTACTTTTTATTATTTTTTAGATTATTAACATTCAGATTTTCAGATGTTGTTAAAATTTATTCAAGATTATCAGCATTTAATAAGTTTAAATCAAAATATTTAAATAGAACTGTTAGATAAATTTGAAATTTATTATATATACGAAGTATGGGTCTAAGAACTTTTTTAAAAAAAAAAATTTATAATTTAAAGTTTTATAAACAAAAAAAATCAAATCTTAAAAATCAAACTATACTAGTAACAGGAGCTAGTTCAGGTATAGGGTTAGGAATTTGTGAAAAATTAATTCAAAATAATAAAATTATTGCTGTTTATAATAATAACTTTGTATCTTTATCAGAATTACAAAATTCAAATCTGATCAAGGTAAAATGTGATTTATTTGATTTAGATAATTATCAAGAAATTGAAAAACAAATTGTAAAGAATAATATTGATTTAATTATTAATTGTGCTGGACAGTTTGGATCAATTAATCAACAATTAACGGATATAGATTTTAATAATTTTTTGAATATCTTAAAATTAAATTCTTTGTCAATTTTAAAAATATTACAAATAATGAGTAAAAATGACAGAATCAAATATATTAAAAAGATTATTAATATAAGTAGTTCTGGAGGAAGTATTGAAGAAAATAAACAAGGAAATGCTTATATTTATAGAACCAGCAAATCAGCCCTTAATTCTATCTCAAAAAATTTATCAATAGATTTAAAAAAAAAATACGGAACATCAGTAATTTCAATTGATCCAGGTAACGTAAAAACTGGGATGAATAATAAAGGATATCTGGCTAAGGAAAAATGCGCTGAATACATAATTGATATAATTTGTGAAGATCGAGATTATAATGGTTCATTTATCAACCTACTAAAAAAAGATATACCATGGTAAAATTAGCTATAGCTAAGATGTATCAGAGGCATGTTATATAATTTTAAGTAAGTAATTTTTATAAAAAATGATATAGTTAATTTTTTCCAAAAAAATAAAATGAATAAAAAAAAAACATATCAAGCAGACTCGATTAAAGTCTTAAAGGGTCTTGAAGCAGTCAGAAAAAGACCAGGGATGTATATCGGTGATACAGATGATGGAACTGGCCTACATCACATGGTCTATGAAGTTGTAGATAATGCTATAGACGAGGCATTAGCAGGATATTGTAAAAATATTCTTATAAGAATTAATTCAAATGGTACAGTGACTGTCGAAGATGATGGACGTGGAATACCAGTTGATATTCATAAAGATGAAAAAAAGTCTGCAGCTGAAGTAATAATGACTCAATTACATGCTGGGGGTAAATTTGATCATGATTCTTATAAAGTATCTGGGGGCCTACATGGTGTAGGTGTATCAGTTGTAAATGCATTATCAGAAAGATTAGAACTAGAAATTAATAGAGATGGAAAAAAATATTTTATAGAATTTAAGGATGGTGAAGCAAAAAAACCACTTAAAGAAATTGGGAAATCAAAAGATACAGGCACAAAAATAACATTTCTCCCCTCAAATAAAATTTTTTCATCTATAAAATTTAGTGGCAATATTTTAATTAAAAGAATGCGAGAATTAGCATTTTTAAATAAAGGAATTAAAATAACTTTTATAGATAGTTCTCAAAAAAAAGAGAAAACCCAAGAGTTTAAATTTGATGGTGGACTTTTAGAGTTTGTAGAATTTTTAGATGAAAAAAGGGAAAAATTACAAAATAAGAATGGTAATAATTTATTTAAAAAACCAATCTATATAGAGGGTAAAAAAGATCAAATAGAGATAGAATGTTCACTAAAATGGAATGCTGATTATTCTGAAGATCTTCTTCCTTATACAAATAACATATATCAGAGAGATGGTGGTACTCACGTTCTAGGTTTTAGAAGTGCTTTAACAAGGATTATCAATAAATATGCCAACGAAAATAATTTATTAAAAAAAAACAAATTAGCTATTTCGGGCGATGATATAAAAGAGGGATTAACATGTGTTTTATCAACTAAAATTCCTGATCCAAAATTTTCTTCACAAACAAAAGATAAATTAGTTTCATCAGAAGTTAGAATGATTGTTGAAACAATCATAAATGAAAAACTTTCTATTTGGTTTGATCAAAACCCATCTGTTGCAAAAGTTATTCTTTCAAAAATTATCCAAGCAGCAATGGCTAGAGATGTTGCAAGAAAAGCCCGAGAAAATGTAAGAAGAAAAGGTGCTTTAGAATTAAGTGGTTTGCCAGGAAAATTAGCTGATTGTCAAATAGGCAAACAAGAAGGCACAGAATTATTTATTGTTGAAGGAGACTCGGCTGGTGGATCAGCAAAACAGGGTAGAAATAGATCAAATCAAGCAGTCTTACCTTTAAGAGGAAAAATATTAAATACTTATGTAGAAGACATTAAATTGAGGAAAAATGGTGTTGAAGTTGCAGCTGACCAAAGAACTAAAGCCTTGTCAAAAATGATTTCATCGAATGAAATTTTAACTTTAATAAATGCACTAGGTTTAGATCCTAAAGCTCATGAAATAGATTTAAAAGATTTAAGATATGGAAAAATCATTATTATGACAGACGCTGATGTAGATGGATCTCATATAAGAGCATTGTTATTAACTTTTTTTAACAATAAACCATTTAATAAATTAATAGAATATGGTCATGTATATTTAGCCCAACCTCCATTATTTAAGATTAATAAAGGCTCTAAAGGAATTTATATTAAAGATGAAAAAGAGCTTGAAGATTATATCATTAAGGATAATAAAAATTTAAAAAAATTTAAAAGAGGATCAAAAGAATTTAATAAGGAAATAGAAATTCAAAAATCCAAAATGAATATTCAAAGATTCAAAGGTCTAGGTGAAATGAATCCAGAAGAATTATGGAGCACTACTCTTGATCCTGAATCAAGAAATTTATTACAAGTTCAATATTCAAAAGATTTAAAAAAGGATCAAAATTTGATACATACCCTTATGGGAAAT
>CACJED010000011.1 GCA_902592285.1 uncultured Pelagibacteraceae bacterium
TTCTCAATAGATGGTTATATTTTCTTTTTTTAAATAAATTTTTATTAATTATTTCTATAATATCTGATTTTAAAGATTTCTTTTTTATTCGATATTTTTTTAAAGATAAAATTAAATTTTTTAAATGGTTGTCAAAGAATAAGATTTTAGCTGGTTTACCAAAAATCCACATCGTTGTAAAAATTCCATGATCTCCCCAAAGATCTTGAAATTCTATTTGTTTTAAGTCTTTAAGCTGATAAGATTTTTTTAATAAGTAAGTTACCATTGATAGTTAAAAAAGATTCTGGGTGAAATTGAAATCCATATATTTTTTCCTTTTTATTTTCAAACGCCATTGCGACTTTTGAATTTAAACATCTCATAGTTATCTCAAAATTATTGGATTTGAAAGGTTCTTTTAATTTCAAAGAATGATACCTGCCAACTTTAAATATTTTTCCTTTTTTGAATAAAGATTTATTAGTGATTACTTTTATATTTGATTGAAAACCATGATAAATTTTTTTTTGTTGAACAATTTTTGCACCTTCACAAAATAGAATATGTTGAAATCCTAAACAGATCCCTATTATTTTTTTTTTACCTTTATATTTTTTATAAATTTTTGAAGTGATTGGATAATTTTTAGGATTACCTGGTCCAGGTGAGAAAATTATTGTTGATGCTTTATTAATCTTTTTTTCACTGATTTTATCATAATTATCACATTCGACTTTGTCGAATAAAGCAAATTGATGAACAACATTATGGGTAAAAGAGTCGTTATGGTCAATTACATAAATCATTTAAATAAATCTATTAACGCTTTAGCTTTAAGAAAATTCTCATTAAATTCATGATTAGCATTACTGTCGACAACAACACCTGAGGCAACTGAAATTTCAGATATATTCTTAAAATTTAAAATTGATCGTATAATTATATTAAATCTCATATCACCATTAAATTTTATGTATCCAAAACTACCTGTATAAATATTCCTATTTTCTTTTTCCTGATTATTTAAAAGATTAAGCGTATTTATCTTTGGACAGCCTATAACTGAACCACCTGGCATCATTGCCTTAATTATTTCAAAATTATTTATATTTTTTTTTAATTTTCCCTTGATGAGGCTTACATAATGAAAAAGGTCTTTATATTCTTCCACGATTTTTTGTTTAGATAATTTTACAGTGCCCACTTTACAAATTCTTGATAAATCATTTCTTTCCATATCAACAATCATATTATGCTCTTTGGTTTCTTTTAAATTTTTTCTAAAATAATTTAATGCTTTTATTTTATTTAATTGCTTTGTTTTTTTTACAGTACCAGCTATTGGTTTTGTAAATATATCGCTACCCTTTTTCGTAATTAAAGTTTCGGGTGAACAACTAATTATTGAGTAATTATGATCTTTAATCATAAAAGCCTCTGGAGCAAGATTAGTGTTAGATAGCCTTGAAAAAAAATCTAAAGGATTAATTTTAGACTTTGTTTTATATTTGGTGCAAATTTTGATTTGATATGTTTCACCACTTTTTATTTTTTTCTTAAATTTATTAAATATTTTTGTATAATTTTTTCTATTAATATTTATTTTAAAGTTTCCTGATTTAAAATTTTCAAAATCATAATTTAACTTGTTACTAAGTTTAATCTTTTTTTCAGGTTTATAAAAAATACCCTTGGGAAAGTTTAAATTCTTTTGTTTAGGAACTTTAACATCAATAAGATTATTTAATAACTCATATCCAAAAAAACCAATAAAAAGGTCAGTATTTTTCGATTTCTTTTTATTTTTTTTAGTTAAAAAACTTTTAATATTTTTGTTATTTAAAATAATTTTTTTTGAAAAATCGGTATAAAGATTAAATCCCTTTTGAGATTTATAAATAATATATGGTTTTCCCGACTGATGTATTTCTATTAATTGATTTATTCTATTCAATTTATTATGTTTTTAATCTTAAAACTGGTTCCTCTTTTATTGGTAAATGAATTATTGCTGCAAATACAGATAAAGCAATTGCTAAATACCACGCATAATCATATGACCCGTAAAGATCATGAAACAAACCTCCTAAATATGCACCAAAAAAGGATCCTATTTGATGACTTAAAAATACTATTCCATATAATAAACCTAAATATTTTGTTCCAAACATATGAGCAACAATCCCACTTGTGGCTGGTACAGTTGAAAGCCATAAAAAACCAAAACTTGCTCCAAATAAAAAAGCTGTAAAATTACTTGCAGGTGTAAATATAAATAAAATTATTGATATACCTCTTAAAAAGTAAATTGTACTAAGTATTTTTTTCTTACTCATTTTGGCTGAAAGGTAACCACTTAACAATGAACCAAAAATATTAAATAGACCAATCAATGATAAAATAGCAGCTGCAGTCCAATCCTCTAAGCCTCTATCAATTACATACTTAGGTACGTGAGTTCCAACTAAAGTGATATGAAATCCACAAACAAAAAAACCTGACACAAGTAAAATATAACTTTTTGTTTTAAAAGCCTCTACAAGAGCTTCTTTGAAAGTTTGATCAGATATACTTTCTACACTTTCATTTTTAGTGGGAGATCTAACAAAATAAGCAGCACATAAACCTGTCAATAAAAATAAAAAAAAGACAAATAAAGTATAATTCCAACCAAATTCTCTTAAGGAATAATTAGTAAAGATTGGAGATAAAAAGTAACCAAAAGAACCTACCGCTGTTACAAAACTCATCGCAATTGTTCTTGTCGACAATGGAAAATGTTTGCCAACAACCGACATTGGAATACTTATAGCAGTACCACCTAAACCTATACCTATTAATAAACCCATGTGAATTTGAAAAAAAATCCCTGTATTTGGTCCGGTATATAAAAAATAAATTCCTAAAGTATAAAATAAAAAAGCAGAAATAATTGCTACGTGACCACCATATCGATCGGCCACCGCCCCAAAAACTGGACCTGTTAAACCCCACATCAACATTTGCACACCGATCGCAAATCCAAATGCTGTATTACTAATTTTTAGGCTTTCATTAAAATCAATAAAAAATAAACCAAAAACTTGTCTAACACCAAGTGAGATTAAAACTACGAAACATGCTGCACATAAAGTTATAATTGCAGTTTTCGATTGAAAAAACTTATCAGATGTCATTTTAAATGTCTTAATGCTTGTTTTATATCCATAATTAAGTCATTTGGATTTTCAAGACCTATATGTAACCTTACAAGATGTTCATCTTTTGCTAATTTTAAATATTTTCTATTTCCTGTTTCCCTAAATTCTTGATGTAATACTAAACTTTCGAAACCTCCCCAACTATAACCATAGCCAAATAGTTTTAATGAATTAACGAATTTCCTAACAGAATTAATATTTTTTGATTTTATTTTTAAACCCATTAGGCCTGAGGCTCCTGAATAATACTTCTTCCACATTCTAAAATTATGAGAGTTTTTTTTATACGGATATAATAATTTAATTTTTTTATTTTTAGATAAAAATTCAGCTACTTTTTTTGCATTTTCTCTATGACGATCTAATCTAACGTCAAGAGTTCTTAATCCACGTGTAATCAAGTAAGCATCATCTGGCCCTAACCTTAAACCTGTAATTCTTTCTGCATTATAAACTTTTTGAAAAACTTTTTTATTAACTGCCAAACTACCACCCATAACATCTGAATGGCCAGAATAATATTTAGTAGCTGATACAATTGACATATCAAAACCAAGTTTAATAGGCTTTAAAAAATAAGGTGTTCCCCACGTATTATCAATTGCTGTCAAAATTTTTTTCTTTTTTGCAATTGAAATAATCTTATTTAAATCTTGAAAATCAAAAGTATTACTTCCTGGATTTTCAACAAAAATTAATTTTGTTTTTTTTGTAATATTATTTTTTAATGTATTTAAGTCACTTGGGTTATAGAAAATTGTTTTAATTTTAAATTCATTAAGAAATTTTTCTGTTAGCAATCTTGTAGGACTATACACAGGATCAGCAACAATGATTTCATCTCCTGGTCTGGTCACACTAAATATAGCTAAAAACACCGCCCCGAAACCTGTTGGAGTCGTGAATACATGATAACTTTCCTCAAGCTTAGTGAGAATTTTTTGTAGAATATATGTAGTTGATGTTCCCTGTCTCCCGTAGTCGTAATGTCCACCTGTAGGATTTTGTTTTGCTTTAGCTTGTGTTTTTCTAATATGCTTCATTGATTTGAATATAATAGTAGATGCTCTAACAACTGGAGGATTTACGGATTGGTTATGGAAATCTTTTGCTGTATGCTTTAAAAAAGTCTTTAATGAGTCTGACATAATAAATTTGATAACTTAAGGTGACAATGCTATATCCCGCTAGTAATTTCAATTAAATTATAATTAAAGGAAAAAATGGGTTATCCAAAAAAACATAGAGGCCGAAGAAAACAAGGTTCAAAAAAAAGAAGAGCTAAAAGAAAAAATAAGAAAAAGTAGTTCTATGGAACAAATCAATAAGGTTAAGTCCATAAGTATATGGGTATTTATTGTGCCTTTCATAGCTGTAAACGCTTGTTTGCTAATCACAACACAGTTTCATTTTTTAATAGAGGATAAATACAGAATTTTCTATCCTTTTCCGTATTTGGATGGTGGGGTATCTATAAGCAGAACTGCAAGATATTTTCCAACTTATTTAATTTTTAAACCTGCTATGTTTTTGACATCCTATCTTTTAATTGTTTATTGGCTGAATAACAGAAAGATAATAAATTATTTTGATAACAAAAATAAATATAGAGATAAAATAGTATACTTTGGAATTGCATCAGCAATTGCTTTAATTTTGCACTCAATTTTTTTAGGAGTGAAATTTGATAATGATCTATATAAATTATTTAGAAGAGTAATAATGTTTGTATTTATTGTTTTTGAAATAGTAGCGCAAACCTACCTGGTTCTAGCTCTGTACTCAATTAAAAAAAAAATATTTGGATATATTAATGAAACTGTTTTAAAACTTAAATTAATTTTAGTAAGCATACTTATCGTAGTTGCTTGTATTAGTATCCCAATAATAAGTTTGCCTGGAGATAATTTTTATGGGATAAATTTAAAATTTTTAAAACATGCTTTAGAGTGGGACTACTTTTTAGGAGTAATTTCTTTTTATCTTTTAACTTTTTTAATGTGGAAAAAATCAACTAAGTAACAATCCAACCACCTCCTAAAACTTTATGACCTTTTTTATCAAGATCATAAAAAACACAAGCTTGTCCGGGGGAAATTCCATCCTCTAGTTTTTTTAGATTAACTTCTGCAGAATTATCTACTTTAAAGTTGACTTTAGCTTCTAATAATTGCCCTGTTGATCTAACTTTTACTAGAATGTCTTTATTAAGATAATTTTTATCTACTAATAAATTAAGATTTTTAATGTTGATATTTTTTTTACCAAGTTTTTCTCTTGGTCCAACTATAATCTCATTTTTATCAGAATTAATTTTTAAAACATATAGGGCCTCTGCGTCTGAAACTTTAATTCCTTTTCTTTGTCCAATTGTAAAATTTATAATTCCATCATGTACTCCAATAACTTTACCACTTAAGTCTTTTATATTCCCTTTCTTGAAAGACTCTGGTCTAAATTTTCTTATAACTGATGCATAGTCTCCATTTGGCACAAAACATATATCTTGACTATCTGGCTTATCTGCAACATTCAAATTCAAATTTTTAGCAATAGATCTAGTCTCATCTTTGAGCATTCCACCTAATGGAAATCTTAAATAATTCAATTGTTCTCTAGTTGTATTAAATAAAAAATAACTTTGATCTCTATTTTCATCAATTGCACGATACATATTTGTTTCAGAGCCCGAAGTAATACTTTTTACATAATGACCGGTGATTAAAGCATCTGCTTTTAATTCTTTTGAGAATTCAAATAAATCATTAAATTTAACAGTTTGATTACATTGAACACATGGTATTGGAGTTTCTCCCTTAAGGTAACTTTCAACAAAGTTGTCTATAACTCCCTCTTTAAATTTATTTTGATAATATAAAATTTTATGCTCTATATTTAATTTTTGAGCAACTCTTTTAGCATCCATGATGTCCTGACCTGAACAACATTGTTTAGATGAGGCAACTTCTTTACTATCATCGTAGAGTTTCAATGTTGCACCGATCACATTATAACCTTCTTTTTTCATCATGCCTGCTACTGTAGATGAGTCAACACCACCTGACATAGCAACAACGACTTTTGTTTGAGATGGTTTTTTATAAAGGCCTATCGAGTTTAATTGATTATTCATTATCTGGTATTTATACTTATTTCTAATATAAGTTAAATAATGATATTAGATTTTGAACCTGGAGATAAGGTAATTAATCCTTTAGCAAAAGAATGGGGTATTGGACAAGTACAGTCAATAATTAAAGAAAAAGTAACAGTTAATTTTCAAAATGTGGGAAAAAAAGTGATTAATTCAAACAACATTGAGCTTAAAAAAATAAATGACAAAAATTAATATTGAAAAAATAGTCAGAGATTTAATAGATACTTTTTTAAAAGCTGGTGAAGTTTCAATAAAATTAAGAAAGAATGGTCTTATAAAAGAAATAAAATCTGATAACACGCCTGTCACTAATGGTGATTTAGAGGTAAATCAAATTATTAGTAAAGAAATAAAAAAAATAACACCATCGATACCAATTATTTCAGAAGAAACTTCAGATAATAAATCAACTAAAAATCTTGATAATTTTTGGCTTATTGATCCAATAGATGGTACATACGACTATATAAATAATCTTGAAGAATTTACAATTAATGCAGGATTAATACTTGATAAAAAACCAGCAGCAGGACTGATTTATGCACCTGCAAAAAAAAGAATGTTTTACTCTTATGGTGTAGGTGAAGCATATGAATATTCTAATGGAAAAGAAATTAAAATAGATGGTTCTAAAAACTCAAATAAAAAAGATGATATAAAATTTGTTGCTTACTCAAATAAAATTAAACCAGAAATTCAAAAAATTTTTAATGAACTAAATGTGAAAGAATATACTAGAATGAAAAGTTCCTTAAAATTTTGTGTTGTTGCAACTGGAGAATATGATGGTTATGTTGCAGAACCTAGAGCTTGTGAATGGGATATTGCAGCTGGACATGCAATTTTAAAACATTCAGGTGGCTCTATAACCGATTTTGAAAATAAAGAAATTTTTTATGGAAAAAAAGGTTTTAAAAATACTAGTCTTATTTTAAAAAGAAATAGATTGATCTAATGGATGAGCAACTTCGAATTATATTAATTATAATTGTATCAGTATCTATTTTTGGATTATTAGTTTTTGTTTTTGTTAAAAATTATATAAAAAATAAAATTGACTACATGGTTAAAAAAGAAAAAGATAAATTAAAGTAAATTGACTATTTTTAAATAGTCATCTTTTTCTATATCCATAACTTTTTTAGAAGTTTCAAAATCAAAACCATTCCTTGCTAATACAGAAATATCTTTTTTATAGAAAAGTGGTCGATTATCCTCTACTCTCGCAGGACCAATTCTCTTTTTTTTACATAATTTTATTGCTGAGAAAAAATCTTGATCAGAATTTTCATAAGTAATCTTCTCTACAGTTTCTTTTACGTATTCACTATTAATTCCTTTGCCTATCAAATAATTCCTAATTTTATTTATTGAGTTTCCTCTTTGAATCATACTTTTTGCTTTACTCTCAGAATAAAACTTATCATTAATAAATTTGCTTTTTTCCAAATCAGATAAAACAATATCAATCAAATTCGTAACATCTTGCTTTTTAACGTTTGGGACTGAAGTTTTTAAATATTTTTTTAAAAGATAGGTTTTTAGCTGTTGTTTTGAGGGTGCATATTTTTCAACATATGAAAATGCAAAATTGCGCATCTCTTCCACAGTAACTTTCAATGTTTTTTTTTTGTTTCTTATAGGAATCATAATAAGATTTAATATAATATATTTTAGAATGATCGAACAAATTTATAATTACTTTACAACTGAAATGCTTTACTTGTGGGTTAATATTGGTGTATTGCCTTTCTGGCTGATGATTATTTTTTTTCCACAATCTCAACTTTGCAAATATTTAGCTACATCAATCTTACCAATTTTTATTTTAAGCGGGACATATATATTTATCATTTATAAAGCTTATTTAGGATCATTTGATTTTGATAACAATTTTACCTTATATCTAGGATTGAGTTATATATCTGAATTATTTAAGGATGATTATTATCTATTAATGTTTTGGATCCATTTCGTATCAATTAATTTATTTGTAGGTGGCTGGATACTTAAAGATGCTCAGAGACTTTTAGTTAATAAATTCTTGTTAGCGTTTCCTCTAGTAATTACCTATTTAATTGGTCCTATTGGTATATTCATATATTGGGTTATTAGAATTTTTTATGCAAAAAGACTAAATTTATATGACTAAGACCATAGATTTTTACTTTGATTTTATAAGTCCATATTCATATTTAGCTCATAAAAAGATAATTAATTTAAATCTCAGAAAAATTTTCAATTATAAAGCTATATTGTTAGGTGGATTACACAACTTAGCTGAGGTCACCCCTCCAGCTTTTAATGAAAGAAAAATGAAAAATATGAAAGATGATTGTATTTTAATTGCAAAAAAAAACGAAATTTCGTTTAAGTGGAATGAAAAATTTCCCATTAATTCTTTATATTTAATGAGAGGATTTTTAATTGTTGATGATAATAAAAAAAGTACATTTATTGATTTATGTTTTGATGCTTACTGGAAAGATAACTTAGATATTTCAACCGAAAAAAATATGCAAAAAATTTTAACTGATTGTGCGATTGATCATGCTTTTTTTGAAAAAAGTATAAAAGAGCAAAAAATTAAAGATAAACTCAAAGATTTAACAAGCGAAGCATTTAAATTAAATGTCTTTGGAGCTCCAACCTTTTTAGTTAACAACAAACTTTTTTGGGGACAAGATCGATTAGAATATGCAATAGATGAGTTAAAAAATTAAGTAAATAAAAAAATGAAAAAACTTTTTATAAAATTAGCTAAAGCTTTAGGTTATGAAATTATTGATCAAAACAATTTTGTTTCTCCCACATTAGATAAAGAACTAAACGAGGACCTATCAAATTTTAATGATAGCTCAATTGTCTTACCACTTGGTGAAGTGAAGATTACAAGAAAAATAAAATCATTATTAATTGTTTTTAGAACAAATACTTCTGTTGAAATATGGGACCAAAACAAGAAAAGATTATTTGAATATCCAAAAATAGAATATGCAACCAGATCATTAAATTCTTTAATTAAATCAATTAAATTTTTAAAACAAAAATTACCTGAAATAAATATTAAATTAATCATCTTAGATGATCATTCAAATAATGAAAACCTTGAAAAAATTAAAAAAATATCTGAGCAAGAAAAAAGTTCAGACATAATCTCATTAGATCATGATAAATATAAATCTGTAATCCTAAAACAAAAATCACCTGAGACATTTTCAAATCTTGCAAGTTTATTAAATTCTTTTGAATTAGGAAAAGAAATTGGGGAGGATTTAGTTTTTTTTGTTGAAGATGATTATTTACATTTTGAAACAATGTTAGAAGAAATGATTTCCTCTTACCAAAGAATATCGTCTCAATTAGGTAGGGACATTTTTATGTGCCCTTCTGACTACCCTTATCTTTATATGGGTAATGAAAAAACAAATATTTTAATAGGTAGTAAACGACACTGGAGAACAATAGATAAAACTTTATGTACCTTTTTAACTTCTAAAACATTAATCAATAAATATTGGGATAATTTCAAAAAAAACTGTGAAAATAGACACGATCCTTTTGAAAAATATCTAAATGAAATCTATCAAAAAGAAATTTGTATCTCTCCGCTAAAAAGTCTTTCTCTTCATTTAACAAATATCAACTCAAGCTACGGGCTTTCACCATTTATTGATTATAAAGAATTATGGGAAGAAAATAGATTTTAATGATCAAAGAAAATACTCAAGCTCCTTCATTTAAACTTTTGTCAACTAATAACTATGAATATTCACTAAAAGACTCTTTAGGCAAATATGTTGTTATTTATTTTTATCCTAAAGATGACACTCCAGGATGTAGTATTGAAGCTCGTGATTTCAACAAGTTACTCCCAAAATTTAAGAGATTAAATTGTGAAGTATTTGGAGTATCAAAAGATAGTCTAAAAAGTCATGATAAGTTTAAAGACAAATATAAAATAAAATTTGACTTATTGTCTGACCAAGACTTAAAAATTTTAAAAAAATATAAAGTTTGGGCTAAAAAAAAATTTATGGGAAGAGAATTTATGGGTATTTTAAGGACTACTTTTTTAATAGATAATAAAGGTAAAATCATTAAAATTTGGAAAAACGTTAAAGTAAAAGATCACGCAAAAGAAGTTTTAAACAAATTAAACACTATCGTTAAATTTAAAAAGGCCCCGAAGGGCCTTTAACTATTAACTAAGAGAGAGAGTTAATTTTTTAACAGGAACTCTTCGATGAGTAATCACGGTGATACAGAGAGCGAAGAGTTCCCATGTTGTTAACAACTAGTCACGAATTGCATAAGCGATTACACCTGTCTCAGTAACATCGGTTCCTTTAGTTTCACCTTCTTTACTTAACCTTAGACCGATAGTTGCTTTAATAGCGCTAAATACAATATAAGCGACTACAAATACAAACACGTTTACTGAAATCACACCAATTAGCTGAGAGCTAAATACTGCATCAGAATTTGTAGCTGGAACTATTAATGTTCCCCAAATTCCTGCAAATAAGTGTGCTGGTATAGCTCCTACTACATCATCAATTTTTAATGAAAATAATAGCTTAGTTCCATAAACAACAATTAAACCACCTACAGCACCTATTAAGATAGCTGCAAAAGGCGACGGAGCTAATGGTTCGGCAGTAACTGCAACTAAACCACCAATACATCCATTTAACATTTGAACTACATCAGTTTTGCCAAAATGTAATCTTGTAATGATAGCGGCACCAACAACCCCACCTGCACCTGCTAAAAAAGTATTCATAAAAATAGTTGATACTGCAATAGCATCTACAGCAGACCCAATTGCTAATTGTGAACCACCATTAAAACCAAACCAACCTAACCATAAAATAAATACTCCAATCGTTACTAAAGGAATAGAAGATGCTGCGAATGGTTTAAGTGGAGCTGGAGCACCAGACTTAGTAAATCTTCCAAGCCTAGGACCAATAATCATAGCACCAGCTAAAGCAGCTGCACCGCCAGTTGAGTGAACTAAAGTCGAACCAGCAAAATCAGAAAATCCTAATTCTGCTAACCAGCCTCCACCCCACTGCCAACCCATTACGATTGGATAAATAATTCCTGAGAGAACTGCAGCAAACACGAAGAATGGCCATAATTTAATTCTTTCAGCCATAGTACCTGAGACGATAGACACTGTAGTAGCACAAAAGACCATTTGGAAATACCAATCTGAACCATCAGAATAACCTGTGTCTACTGCACTAGCATCTGACCATGGTATAAATTTACCAATATAACCACCTTCTGGTATTCCATACGCTAAATTATAGCCTACTAACCAAAACATAATTCCTGCAATTGAAAATAAACCTATATTTTTTGCACAGATTACGGATACACTTTTTGATGTGACCATACCTGATTCTAACATTGCGAAACCAGCTGCCATGAACATCACTAGAAAACCGCAAATTAAAAACAGTAGAGTGTTAAATACAAACCCTACTTCAGCAGAAACAGTTGTTTCTGCCATACCTGCACTACTCATGTTTAATAAAAAAATTAAACTAATAAGTGGCGCACTTATTACTTTTATTAATTTAGTCATAAGACCTCCCTGTTTAAAGGAGCTCTTATATTTTTAAATTAATCAAAAACTAACGTTGATTAGGAAAATTTGGTATGCAAAAAATGCATATAGAAACAGCCTAAATGCTTTTTAAATTAACATAAAGGCTGTTTAAAAAATTATTTATTAAATACTTCTTTTAAAGCTTTAGCAGGTAAGAACTTAACCTTTTGAGATGCAGCAATTTGAATTTGCTCACCAGTTCTTGGATTTCTGCCAACTCTTGCTTTTCTTTTAGCTACTTTGTAAGTACCAAATCCAGCAATTTTTACTGAATCGTCGCCTTTTAAAGCATCTAAAATAGTATTTGTAATAGTGTCAAAAGTTCTTTCAGCATCAGCTTTACTTAAGTTTAATGCCCCTGAAAGCTTTACTATTAGTTGTTTTTTATTCATTTTAGCTCCGGTTTTATTGGTTAAATTCTATGTTTCAAATAAACTAAGTAAAATCAACCTTTTTTTTTGTGTTAAAAATTAAGATACCCACAAGATATAGTAAATTATCAAATAAGTGTTATTTTCTGAGGTTTTTTAGATCAAGTTTTTTAATTTATCAGAATAAACCCAAGTCTTTTAGATCATTAAAGGTTGTGAAAAACATTAAAGATATCAATAAAAACATACCGATTCGGAAAAAACCCTCTTGAGTTTTTTGGGATAATGGACGACCTAAAAACAATTCAAATGCATAAAACATTAAGTGTCCACCATCTAAAAGTGGGATTGGAAATAAATTAACTAATCCAAGACTAATTGAAATATAAGCCATCATACTTACAAAAGCCAGTAAACCTATATCGGCAACTTGTCCTGAAATCTTAGCTATTCTAATGGGTCCTCCTAATTGTGATGTATCAGCTTTTCCTAAGATTATTCCACCTATGTATTTTAATGATGAAATACTTACATAATAAACCTCATTTACGGCATGCAATAATGACTGGGCAGGACCAAGTTTTACGTGTTTGATCTCATTGTTATAGGCCCCAAGTTTTATACCGACCATTCTTTTGTTAATTGAATTACCTAAATTATCCTCACCTAAAACCACATCAGGTTTTATCTTCAATAAAAATTCATCGTAAGATCTTTTAACTTTAAAATCAATAAAGTCATCAGTAGACATTGTAATAAATTTAGAAACATCCATAATGCTTTGGACTTTATTGCCATCAATTTCTAAAATTATATCTCCTTCTTTAAGTCCTCCTACCATTGCTGGACTTTCTTCTTGCACTTCATTGATAACTGCTGGGGTAAAATCTTTACCTATAAATGTATAAATTGAAAAAAAAATCACTAGTGCTAATAAGAAATTAGCTAGAGGCCCACCAAAAACAATTAATGCTCTTTGGTATAAAGGTTTTAAAGTAAATAATTTTTTTTGTTCCTCTTCACTATATTTTTTTAAAATCTCTTCATGATCAGATTGAGAATATACATTTCGATCACCAAAAAATTTTACATATCCTCCTAAAGGTATCCAGCATATTTTCCATCTAGTACCCGATTTATCTTTCCAACCAAATATTTCTTTTCCAAAACCAATTGAAAAATCAGTAACTCCTACACCATATTTTTTTGCAAAATAATAATGACCATATTCATGAATAAATACTACAATTAAAATCAAGATTATAAATGGGATTATATAGGTAAGCATATTTTACTAATTAAATTAATATAGATTATTTTATTTTAAAACCACTTTGTTTCATTGAACCAAATCCACCCTCTATATGGGAAACCTTTTCAAAACCCATATCTTTTAAAGATTTTGCGGCTAGAGCCGATCTTGCGCCTGCAGCGCAAAATAAAACCATTTCTTTTTCTAAATTTAGTTTACCCTCTTTAAAATATTGACTATTAGGATCTATCCAAAACTCAAGCATTCCTCTGGGTATATGAACTGAATTTTCAACTCTACCTTCTTTTTCTAGTTCTCTAATATCTCTGATATCAATCAAATTACATTCATTATTTTTAAATAGATTGAACGCTTGATTTACGTCAATAGTTTTTATCTCTGAATTAGCTTCTGCAACTAAAGCTTGTGCTGTTTTAATTCCCATAATTTATATTTATATCAAAAAAAAATTATATTAATAATAAAATTAAGAAAATTTTAATATTATCCATATTTTGACGAAACCTGAGCTAATATTATGGAGTCTTAGGCTTTTTTTAATATAATATAACTTAAATTTCCATGAATAAAAATAATAACGTATTAATTTTTGCTCATTATCATTCCAAAGGATTAATTAGAAAAGATATATTGAATTTTTTAAAGAAAAGTAAAAAATTTTTTACTAAAATCATATTTGTTTCAACAAAAATAAAAGGTAATGAAATTTGTAAAATCCCTTCTGGAATAAAGATTATCAAAAAAAGGAATGTTGGTTATGATTTTTGTTCATATAAAAAAGGTTTGGTATATCTAAGTTCAAAATATAAAAGAAATTTCTCTAACAAAAACTTATTTTTTATAAACTCAAGTATCTTATTTATAAGACCAGAAAAACTTTTAAATTCAATTACGAGAAAAACTTTGAAAAATAAAGAATTTTGGGGACTTTCAAGATCATTAGAATTAACAAATCATATAGGTACCTACTGTTTTTTCTTTTCAGGAAAATTATTTGAAAATGAAAATATTTTTAATTGGTGGAAAAGTATCAAACCCTTAGATGATCGTAATAAAGTAGTTTCCAAATATGAACTGGGATTATCTAATCTTATGATTAAAAATAATATTGAACTTAAAAGTTTTTATAAAAAAAATATTGAATTGAAAGCAAATAATATTTTCGAAAAAATATCTCAGAGATATAAAGAGATTTTTTTTAAAACTCCAAAGTATTACAAAAAAAACCCTATTAATTATTTTTGGAAAGATTTTTATAACAAATATGGAATTATAAAAGTTAAGCTAATTAAAGAAAATAATACAAAATATGGAACTGAAGGATTGCGCTCTATTCTTAAAAATAAAAATTTACTTTTTGAGGCTTTAAATAATTAGTTTGAAATTTTTTGAATTAAAGAAGCACTATTATTTGTTGGTTTATTAACATCTTTTGATATTTTATGAAAAATAAGTTTTGGTTTTTTGCATTCTTTTAATAAAATTGAACCTGATAATTCTAAATTCAGATATCTATTCACATCATTTTGATTAATTATTACTGGTTGTCTGTGATGAATTTCTTTTATATTTGGAGATGCTTCTTCTGTGATCAAACAAAATTGATCATTTTCATATATTCCTGCAATAAAAATTGGTTTTTTATCTTCCCTTATAAAATAATAAGGGATTTTTTCCTTATCATCTCTCTTCCATTCATAAAATCCATCAACAATAGCAACGCATCTAAATTCCTTAATTAGTTTTTTAAAAGATACTTTTTCATCAATAGTTTCAAGTCTAGCATTAATTAATGCTTTAAAATCTTTATCTTTCGCCCAGCCTGGAACTAGCCCCCACTTTAAATTCTCTAAAGTGTTTCCATTTTTATATTTTTTTATTACTGGAAGTTTTTGATAAGGATGAGCATTGTAATTTTCATTATCCTCTACTTGGATAGCTGATTTAACTAACTTATTAGTTTTAGAAACTGGATTAGTTATAACATATCTACCGCACATTTTTTTAAGAATTGTAAAATAGTTCTAATTTTTAATTATGTCTAACCAATTTTTAATTTCATAAGTTTTGTTTTCAAAATCTAAACCTTTTTCTTCAGATTTAATAAGATCAATATGTTTATTAAATGCTTTTTCATCTTTAAAATATTCTTGAGCTATCATTTTGCCTATTCTTAAATTAGATAAATTAATCATTTGCCAATATTCATAATCTGGATGATATTGCAGTCCCCAAATTTCTGAGTTTCCTGATTTAAAATATACACACATATTTTTATTTACTTTATCACTAGCAAGAAGAGTTGCTCCTTTTGGTAATTCAGATACCTCATCAAAGTTGAAAGCAGGAGTGCTAAATTTAAGTTTTTTATTTTTATAAATAGGATTTTTTTTACCTTCTTCATTAATTTCAACATCAGTTGCTATACCTATGTGGGCACCATTTTTACCAGGTGTAACTTTTCCACCTGCAGCTGTTGAACAAACTTGTAAGCCCCAACAAATTGCAAGAATTTTATTGCTGTGTTTAAAGCAATTAGCTGCAAAAGTTATATGCTTCTTAATTTCTGTTGTCATATCATTAAGCCTCATGGCACCACCTGTAAAAATAATACCATTATAGTGATCCATATTTTCTAATGCTTTTTTGGTTTCATTATCATTAGCTGGATTAATAATTGTTACGTTTGAAAGTGGTTCTAGTTTTAAAACTATATTCTTCAAATTTTCAGCACATGAAGCCTTCGCTGCTTTTATAAATACTTCAGAGTCTTTAGGATTATTTCCCTCAACAATTAATATATTAATATTGCTCATTAATTAAAAAGATTTCCGGACATACTGTGTTGATACATAATTTTCATATCAGTCTCAGATAATTTTTTTGGATTACCTCCTGTTGATGGGTCCTCTAGAGCCATTTTAGATAAACGATCTAATTGAAAATCTTTTTCATCTATCACTTCTGATAATTTGTGAGGTATATTTAGTTTTTTTCTAAGATCTAGTACCCAATTTATAAATCCGTTAAACGATCTATCTTGTAATTCCAAATAGTCACAAATTTTAATTATCTTCTTTTCAATTACATCTTTGTTAAAAGTTAATACATAAGGCATAAAAATTGCATTTGATAAACCATGATGAACATTATTTAACGCATTTACTGGATGGCTTAGTGAGTGGATTGCACCAAGACCTTTTTGAAAAGCAGTTGCGCCCATACTAGCAGCAGTTAACATATTCATTCTTGCTTCTAAATTTGATCCATTATTTACGGCCTCAAGTAACCATTTATCGATTAATTTAATTCCTTCTAATGCTATTCCGTCAGCCATTGGATGGTATCCTGGAGCACAATATGCTTCTAAGTTATGAGCAAGTGCATCCATCCCTGTTGCAGCAGTAATTTTCGGTGGCAAACCAACTGTTAAAACAGGATCAAGAATTACGATTGAAGGTAAAAATTTTGGATGAAAAATAATTTTTTTAACTCCCGTCTCTTCATTTAAAATGACAGCGGCTCTTCCAGTTTCAGAGCCCGTTCCAGCTGTGGTTGGCACTGCTATAATTGGTGCTATTTTTTCTGAATTGGCCTTTTTCCAATTATCACCAACATCTTCAAACTCCCATATCGGTAATGATTGACCAGACATAAATGCGATTGATTTTCCTACATCAAGTCCACTTCCACCCCCAAAACAGATAACTCCATCACAATTATTTTTTCTAAAACTTTCTACACCCTCATTTACATTTGTCCCTGTTGGATTACCAACAACATTTGAAAATAATTCAACATTAATTTTTTTATTTTTCAGAATTGATATAGTTTTTTTTACTATATCTGTTTCAGCTAAACCTTTATCCGTAACAAATAATGGTTTTAATATATTAAGATTTTCACATGCTTGCGCAATATCATTAACCCTATTTTCTCCTACCCACATGGTAGTCGGATAATTCCAGTTATACTTTTGCATAATAATATTATAGTGTTTTATGAAATTAGATGCTGTATATCACTTTATAAACTAATTTTTAACAAAAATATTATGCAAAAAACTATTACACCAATTGATAATACTGTTTATGTAGAAAGAGAATATCACTCAAACAAAATTGAAGAAACAATAGAGAGTTCTATGAAGGCTAAAAAAGATTGGTCTAATTTAGCTGTAAGTGAAAGAGTTAAGCTACTTAATAATTTTGTTGATGATTTTTTATCAAGGAGTGATGTTATTGGAGAGGAATTAAGCAGACAAATTGGAAGACCAATTTCTCAGGCATCTGGTGAACTAAATGGATTTAAAGAGAGAGCTGATTATATGTTGTCTATTGCAGAAAAAAAATTGGCTAATATTGATGTTACTAAAGATAATAATTTTAAAAGTTATATAAAAAGAAGAGCGCTTGGAATTGTTTTTGTAATAGCTCCATGGAATTATCCTTATCTCGTGGCTGTGAACTCAATTATACCAGCAATGGCTGCAGGAAATTCAGTTATTTTAAAACATTCTGCACAAACACCTTTGTGCGCTGAACAACTTTATCAATCAGCAAAAAAAACTTTACCAAAAAATGTTTTTAATTATTTACATTTAAACCATGAAGATGGATTAAAAGTAGTATCTGATAAAAGAATTAATTTTGTATCTTTCACAGGATCTGTAAAAGCAGGTTACGATGTGCAAAAGGCAACACATACTAAGTTTATTGACATGGCACTAGAATTAGGTGGAAAAGATCCAGCTTATGCTAGACATGATTGTGATTTAGAAAAAACAGTTGAAAATCTTGTGGACGGTTCTTTTTTTAATTCTGGTCAATCATGTTGTGGCATTGAAAGAATTTATGTTGATGAAAAAATTTATAACAACTTTATAGAGCTATTTGCTTCTAAAACTTATGGTTATAAGCTTGGCAACCCCCTAGAAAAAGAAACTAATTTAGGGCCTGTGGTAAAACTATCTGCAGCAAATTTCATTCACAAACAAATGGATGATGCTATCACTAAAGGTGCTAAGAAGATAATTGATGAAAATAAATTTAATTTTCCAAAAGAACACAAAAATTATATGATTCCTCAAGTTTTAACTAATGTTGATCACAATATGGGGTTTATGACTGAAGAAACATTTGGGCCTTGTGTAGGAATAATGAAAGTTAAAGATGAAAATGAGGCTATCAAATTAATGAATGACAGTCCTTATGGTTTAACGGCCTCAGTATGGACTAAAGATATAGAAATTGCAGAAAAAATTGGTAGTCAAGTTCAAACAGGAACTTTTTTTATGAATAGATGTGATTATTTAGATCCAGCTCTTTCTTGGACTGGAGTTAAAGAAACTGGTAAAGGTTGCTCGTTATCTGAAATTGCATACGAAAAACTTACTGCTCCAAAAAGCTTTCATTTAAGAAAAGAGCAATAAATGGAACTAATTTATAAAGGTAAAAACGCGATAGTAACTGGAGCTAGTGGTGGTATGGGATTAGCAATATCAAAAATGTTATCTGAAAATAAAATTAATGTGCTTATGTTAGATATTCAAAATCCGAGTAAATCATTTTTAGCTGAAAATATAAAATGTACATATAAAAAAGTAGACGTAACAAATCTAAGAAAATTAAAATCTATAATCCAAAAATATTTTAAAGAAAATAAAAGTATTGACTATTTGATTAATACCACAGGTGTTTTATGGTTTAATAAAGATGTTTCAGCAGCGGATATAAAGCCTGAAGTTTGGGACAAAGTATTTAATATAAACTTAAAATCCATGATGCATTTATCAAAAATTATTATTCCATTAATGAAAAAAAATAATTTTGGTTCAATGGTTCATATTTCCTCTGTAGATGCTTTATCTGGAGATGATAAACCACAAGATGCATATGGTGCATCAAAAGCTGCAATGATTAGACTTTCGAAATCATTAGCAATTCAATTTGCTTCTAATAATATAAGATCAAATATAATTTTACCTGGTCCAATTGAAACTGGTATGCAAAAACGCTGGAAAAAAAATCCAAAAGCTAAAAAAAATTTAGAAAAATTTATTCCACTTCAAAGAGTTGGTAAGCCTCAAGATATATCTAATGCATGTATGTTCTTATTAAGTGATCAGGCTAATTACATTACTGGAACTGAAATTATAGTTGACGGTGGAATTACTTCAAAACCTTAGAATTAAATTAGGCGCCTGATTAAAGGCGCCTAAAATTAAATTATTATCTGTAAGGATATCCTGCTTTTTCCATTGTTGCTGCATATAGTTTAAATGCATCAACAACTTTTTTAGCTCTTGGACTAATCTTAGAAGTCTCATCCCAGAATTGCTCAGAGTCTTTTACAACTTGACTCCATTCGTTTGCTGGAAGACTTGTAAGTTCCATTTTCTTACCATTAACACGAAGGTCAGCTTCACCACCCCAGTACCATACTTGTCTATAGTAGTGAGAGTCGTTAATTGACATTCTGTAAAGAGCTTGAAGTTTTGGACTTAGTTTATCCCAACTTTTTTGGTTGGCAAAATATGATCCAAACCATGCACCCGTAACCGAATTTGTAAGTGCATATTTACAAATATCAGCCCAACCCACTTCATAGGCCTCTGTAAATCCACACCAACACACACCATCTAGTTCTCCAGTTTGCATTGCAACTTCAACATCATCCCATGGAACAATAACAGGAATTAACCCATATCTTGCTAAGAACTTACCTGCAGTTGGAACACCAAAAACACGTAGTCCTTTCATGTCAGAAAGTTTTGTGATCTTTTTATTTACAGTAAATAAATGACATGGATCCCAAGCACTTGTGCTTAGCCATTGAACACCTTTTACTTCACTATAAGCTTCATCCCATATTTCATTTAAGCCATAATACTTAAATAAAGAAGGAACATCTAAGCTGTATCTCGTTGCAAATGGAAAATAACCCCCAAAAACCTGAATATCTACAGGCGATCCCATTGTAGCATCATCACTCTGAACAGCATCAATAGTTCCTGCTTGCATTGCTCTAAACAATTCATCTGTAGGAACAAGTTGATCTGCATAGTAAAGTTCAATTTCCATTTCACCGAATGCAGCTTTATTGAAAGCTTCTATTTGAGGTTTAATAACATGCGCACCTAGCGGAGCTCCAGAATAAGTCTGTAATCTCCATTTGATTGGATTTGATGCAGAGTAAGCATAAGGAGCTTTAATTGCTGTCGCTCCAGCTGCACCTAACGTTAGTAAACCTGCTTTTTTAATAAACGAACGTCTTTTGTTCGTTATTATTTTCTTTTGTTTTTTCACTTGGTCTCCTCTCGTTTAATAAATATTCAAAAATACTATTATAAATTAAAATCTTAATAAACTTAATTATCTTTAAAAACTTAATAAAATTAAAAAATAAATTAAACCTTAAGTTGAATTATCGAGATAAATATTTCTCTGGCAGATAAGTTGCAATTTCAGGAAAAGCCATAACGATTGCTAAACCTATTATCATGATAAAAACAAATGGAAGAATAGATCTATAAATATCTTGAAGAGTAATTTCCTTTGGAGCCATTGCTCTCATCAAAAATAAATTGTACCCAAATGGAGGTGTCATATAAGCAATTTGACATGTTATAGTATAAAGAACTCCATACCATATTGGGTCAAAACCTAATGAAATTATTAACGGAACATATAACGGGGCAACAATTACAAGCATTGCTGTATCATCTAAAAACATTCCCATTAAAATATATGATAGTTGCATCATTATAAGCACTCCCCAAGGGGTTAAATTCCATCTTTCGATAAATAAAGTTTCAATTGCACGACCAGCTCCTAATCCATCAAACACAGCTCCAAAAGTCAAAGCTGCTAAAATGATCCACATAAACATACATGAAACTCCTAAGGTCTTTTTAAGAGTATTTTCTAAAACTTGTTTATTAAATCTTCTTTTATAAATTGCTGCTAAAGTTGCTAAGAATGCTCCAACAGCTGAACACTCAACTAAACTTGCAATTCCCATTAAAAAAAGCCCTGTCATAAAGAAAAAAATTAAAAAAGGAATTATTCCAGCTTTAAGTAATCTTATTTTTTCTAGAGTGCTTACTTCTCTCTCTTCTTTCTTCAAAGGAGGACCAAGTTCTGGCTGTAGTTTACATCTAATATAAATATAAATTAAAAATAATGAGGCCATTAATAAACCTGGTAAAATTCCAGCCATCCAAAGTTTGCTTACTGGTTGACGTGCAATCATTCCATATAAAACCATTACAACACTTGGTGGAATTAAAATACCAAGCGAACTTCCAGCTTGCACAACTCCAGTAATCATTCTTTTATCGTAATTTCTTTTTAACATTTCTGGTAATGCAATAGTTGCCCCAATTGCCATTCCCGCAACACTTAAACCATTCATTGCTGATATAGCTACCATCATAAACATTGTTCCTATCGCCAAACCTCCTTTTAAACCTCCAAAAAGTACATGAAACATTTTATAAAGATCATTTGCTATTCCTGACTCGGATATCATAAAGCCCATATAAATAAACAGAGGTAATGTTAGCATAGGGTACCATTTAAAGAGTTTCCATGTAGCTGTATAAGGCATTTCCATTGAGCCCTCTCCCCAAATTAAAAGTGCTGAGGCTGCCGCAACAAAACCTATGGCGCCAAATACTCTTTGCCCTGTGAACATCATAACTAACATTGTTATAAACATGAATAGTGCTATGAATTCGTAACTCAAATATTGTGCTAACATAATTAAATTTTCTTCTCTTTCATTTTAGCGAAATCTTTAAATAAAGTGGAAAACGCTTGAAGTAACATCAATAAAATTCCTATTAACATCAATGTTTTTATTGGCCAAACGTAAGGCGCCCATGCAGTGAAAAGTTTTTGCTTAGTTTCAATTGTATAAATCAAACTTGTTATTGATCCAAGAAATAACAAAACTAGGTAAAAAATAAGAAAAATACTTGTGAAAATATCCATTTTAGCTTTACCTTTTTTTGAGAGTTTTCCGTAAAATAAATCCATTCTAACATGATCATCTGTGATCATTGAATACCCACCACCAAGAAGATAATAGGCAGTGATTGTAAATTGTGCCATTTCTATAATCCACATTAATGGATAATTTATTATATTTCGTGTAACGAAAGATAAGATTAAAAGAAACATCATAAAAAAAACCCAGTACATGACAAATCTTCCAACTTTCTCACAAGCTAGATCAACGTATTTAACATAGGTGGATATAAATTTCGGCATTATTGAATATTTTATTATTGTTTATAAAACAAATGAAAAAATCTTACAAATTTAAATTAAATTAACTGTTGATTTATTAATTCTCGAATTTTCTTTATCATAATTTTTGGAGACTGCATTGCTGGATATATTTCTTGTGCTTTTTCATAGCTTTCAATTGCTTTTTCATAATTTTTTAATTGTATATTTACTAAACCTTGCCCAGCGAGAGCTCCAAAATGTCTTTTTTCTAAATTTAAAACTTTATTTATATCATTTTGTGACTCTTGATAGTCACCAATCATATACAAGACTGTTGCTCTTTTATTCCAAGCTTCTGCCCAACTCGGGTCTTTATTGATTACTTCAGTAAAAATTATTATGGCCTTTGATAATTCATTATTTACAACTAACTTTGATCCCTCTGCTAGTTTTAAAGTTAAAAACTGATCTTTAGGATGGGTGCTCCAAATTTTCCATATTTTTTGTTCAGTCTCATTAATTAAATTACTATTATTGCTCTTGAGTTGATCAAATAATACATCTAACTGTTTATCTCTATTTTCTGCATTTAAACTATTAAAATTAAAAACAAAAAATATCAAAAATAAATATTTTATTGTTTTCATAAGTTTATTTGAAAATTTTACTCATAAGAATATTTCCATGTTTTTTAGGAGAATAATGCTCTTCTAGAACTTGTCTACCATTTAAAGCAATCTTATTTCTTAAATTATTATTTTTTAAATAAAAATCTATTTTTTCTATTAAATCTTCTTTGTCTGTAAACGACACAAAATGTTTTTCATCAACTAATGGGATTGGTAATTCTAATTCATTTATAGATCTTTCACATAGCATGAATGAACAGCTTGCAAGAATTTCTAAATGTCTAAATGTAAATTCACCTTTGCCTTCTAAAGCTAAATTTATCGAGGAGTCATAAATATTTGATAAGTATTTTTTAAAAGGAATTTTTGAATTTTCAGCTCTGCCAAAAAAATTATATTTTCTATTTTTCAAAAATTCAATTAAATCATTTCTATATTTAGAGGTTTCTTGGCCAGAAAAAAAAATATCATATTTAGGATTATAGTTTGGTTTTGCATTACCAATATTATTCCAATCTATGATTTCTTTATTTTTAGTAATTTTATAATTAATTAATTTGCATGGAAGTATTGTAGATAAATATTTATTATTTGAAATTGATTTATTTTTTTCTCTTTTAATTACATAATCAAATCCTTGAAGAATTTCATCTTTAATTAAATTAGTGCTTTGATCTGTACCGTCAATAATTACTTTTTTTATTTTAAACTTTTTAGATAATTTTAATAATTTAGTCTCAAGAGCATTTTTATCCTTTCTGTAATTTGTAAATTTCCAATTAACAAAAATTCCATCAAATAATAAATTTAAAATTTTTGAAAAAGTTAAACAATAATTGTAAGGAAGCTCAATAACGAAAGCATTTGAATGAATTGCAGCGTCTATATAACCCGATGTGCTATTTGTTGCTTTTTTTTTAAATGAAAAGTTTTTTAAGATAATATAGATATCATAAGCAATACACCTCAAAAAGTTTTTAAAATTTTTTTCAGTGATTTTTATAGTTACCGGAATATATATTATTCTCATTAAGTTAATTAATTATATCTTTTAAAGCAGATATCTGACCAATTTTAAAAATCAAAGTATCTTCCTCTCTAAAACCAAATCTTTCTGCATTTTTTTTAAATCTCACAGGTGGCTCCATAATAGGCTCTAAAGATAATACAAATGTTCCCCAGTGCATACCTAGAATTTTTTTACTTTTCAAATCCCGCCCAAGGCTGAGTGCCTCTTCCGGATTTGTATGATAAACAGATTTGTCTTTGTAAGGCATTATTGGATAAAAATTATATGCACCTATATTAATTATTGTAAGATCAATAGGCCCATATTTATCTCCTAAATCTTTATAAATATTTCCAATTCCAGTATCACATGCAAATAATATTTTTTTTCCTTTAAATTCTATTAAAAAATTTCCCCATAAAGTTTTGTTGGTATCAGTTAAGCTTCTTTTTGACCAATGAACAGCTGGAAGAAAAGTAATCTTAAGATTTTTATTTACCTTAATTTCATCATACCAGTCCATTTCATTAATATCTCTATATCCATTTGTTTTAAAATATTTTCCAAGTTTTAATGGGACCATAACTTTAGAATTTTTAAATGGAAATCTTCTAATAGTCTTCATATCTTGATGATCATAATGGTTATGTGTAAGTAGAAATAAGTCAATTTTAGGTATCTCATTTAATTTTAAAGCAGGTTCAGTAAATCTTTTTGGTCCAAATATAAGTGGTCCAGCATTTTTAGAAAAAACAGGATCAGTAATAATAGTAGTATCTCCAAGTTTAATAATAAAAGTAGCATGTCCAATCCACATTATATAATCATCGCTAGCGAATTTCTCTAATGATGATATCACTTCTTCTTTGCTAATGACGTGATCATTAGGAACAGTCATATCAAGTTTCTTTTTTTCCTTATTAAATACTCTGTATGACCATTTTACATTCTCATCTCTCTTAGGCGACCCTTCAGGGTTCCTAAAAGTTCCGTCGGGCAAATGATGATAGGGTTTTTTTTCCATAGCTAATAACTGAGTGTTATAAATTAATAATAAAAATAATAAATTAAAAATTTTAAGCATCAAAACTTTTAATTGATCCTTTTAAAGTCATTATATGAAATTCATAATATAGTCTTGGAAATTTTTTAATTATAATCTTTTTTAATCTTTGAAATGATTCTCTATGAATTTTATTTTCATTTATATCATTAAATTGTTTACTCTCATTTACTAATTTTGCTGCACCACAATCTTTATGATTAATAACTATCAATTTATTTATTTTATGCATTTGAATAGAAGTTTCTAAATTTTCAATAAAAGTTTTTTGCCATTTTTTAAAATTTGCATGGGTAACACCTACCGCAGCACCGGCTATAGTAAAAGAACTATACTTTCCTCTTAGCTTTCTTCGACTTAAATAACTAGATACTTTGTGCTGAAACCTGGGATCAATGCAGGACAAAACCATAGCCTCATATTTATTATTCATTTAAGTTTCCTTTTTTAATTATAATATACTCAAAATTTTGAGAACTTTCATTTACCTGTAATAATTTGGCACCATTATTTGAGTGAAATTTAGTAGCCATTTCAGTTAATGGAGAAAGTGTAACTAATCTATTCAGATGATTTGATTTTTTTATTTTTTTAAATACCTCTTTAACAATCAACTTTCCTCCGCCTTTTTTTTTAGACCAAACTGTGTAAGCAACAGCTATTCTTCCTACATTTTGATCTCTTAGAGCGCTTTGAAGATAAGCGTCATGACTCATTTTTTCTAAATCTTCTACAGTCTTTGGTATTTCGTTTGTATAAGCAAAGCACATAACAGCATGTACGTCGCCTTGATACCTGACACCAAAAATTTTACGACCATATCCTGTTCTAAATTCATTACTTAATTCAGGCCTGACAGGGTCTTCATCTGTATTACATTCTTTCAATTCTATTAATTCTGCCCCCTTGACCCACTCAAAAAAATTATCTAAATTTTTACTTAAAGCTTGTCGATTCTTACGTATTCTAGCTTTTATACGTGGTTTGAATTTCTTGTTTAAAATCTTAATCATAAATCTTATTTATCATCTAAAATTTGTCGCAGGTAGTTATTTTTATCATACCAGGTAGGTTAAAACTAATAATCGTTATTTAAATTAATCTATAAATGATTAAAATATGATTTATGGAAAGATTCAAAAATTGGATGACTGAAAGTGCTAATATTCTATTTGATGATAGTAAAAACGATTTAAGAGCATTACCAAAATCAGTTAGATTACAAATCTTATTAGTTTTAAGTTTCATTTGGACAACAGTTTTTAGTCTTTATGTTTTTTCTTACACCACTTTTGCATTCGGTTGGGCTGGTCTCTATATTGCTCATGTTGGCTTAATTTTTGCAGTTTACATGACTTTTAAACAATTTCATCGGGCTGAGGAAAAATCCAGTAGTGTCTTTAAAACTAAAAATTTTGATCCGTTTAAAGTTATGGCAATATTTTTTGTTATAGTTTTTATGTTTGTTTTTTCAAAAGGGATTGAGGTTTTGAATTCTAATAATTCATATGATATTAAATATGATGGTCCAGATAAAACACCTTGGGAAAAATGGTTACCATTTACTAAGAAAGAGAAATAATAATGAATAGTTTAATTAAAAATTTACAACTTGGTTTATTGGTAATAATTTTAATTAGCACAATTATTGCTGTTTTTATTGAAATAAATAATATGTACAACTCAAAGTCTGTTACTTTAGCAGACCTTTTATTGATGTTTTTATATTTAGAAGTAATGGCAATGGTTAGAGTTTTTTGGGAGGAGCAATCAATTCGAATTACTTTACCTTTATTAATCGCTATTACAGCTTTATCTAGATTTATTATTATGCAGGGTAAAGAAATGGATCCTTCCGCATTAGTCTATCAATCTGCTGCGATTTTACTTATAGCCGTTGCAATTGTAGTGATGAGATTAAGACATAGTAAAAAACTTGGTATTGAAGCTAAAAGTAAAAGAAAATAACTTTAATTCCATCTCTCAATAGATTTTAATAATTTGGATCCAAGTGGACTAATGGGTTCTTGAAAAACTATTTTTTTACCAGTTTTCTCTCTTACTAATTTTAAAAGCTTTTTTGCTAGATTTTTTTTTCTAAAAAGAGGATTTACAAAAATATACTCTACTTCACCTTTGTTGTTAAATCGAACAAAACCGAGGGTAGTGTTTTTATTTTTTAATGTTAATACTCCGTCTGTTTCACTTAAAATCCCCTCTGATAATTTCATATAACTAATCTTTAATTAATAGATAAATTGCTATAATCATTAATAAAACAGCAATTATGATAAGATAATTCAATTTTATGTTAAATTTTTTATAAAAAAAATCATTGATTTTTTCCCAAAATAAAACAATCAAAAAAATAATGACAGTTGGTATTATAAATTTCAACATTCAATTATAATAATTACTTCTTATCTCCGACATAAACTGAAACTCCTCTTAAATTAATATCTACATCAAATTTTTTATGTAATGGAGGAAAAGCTCTTTGTGAACAGTCTAATCTATCGCATGTTCTGCAAGATACGCCTATTGGTATTTCTGAGGATTTATCATTAATGTTCATGTTTTCTGTATAAACAAAATCTTTAGCATATTTAGCTTCACATCCGAGTCCTATTGATAATATACTTTTTGATTGTCCAAATCTTCCAATTCCTTTTTCAACCGTTCTTGCAATACAAACATATTTTTCACCATTTGACATTTTACTTACGGCTGCTTGGATTACTCCAGGTCTTGTTAATGCAGAATATACATTCCATCTAGGACATGCTCCACCATATCTGGGTATTTCTATACCAGATAAAGAAAATCTTTTTGAAATATTTCCTGCCATATCCACTCTTAAGAAATGAAAAGGAATTCCTGGTAATTTTGGATCTTGCAAACAAGTTACTCTATGTGCAACTTGTTCGAATGATGTTGCAAAAGTATTTTGTAATAACTCTAAATCATATTTAAGTTTTTTGCATTCTGAGTGGAAAAGTTTATATGGCATCAATATTGCTGCACCACAATAATTTAGTAAAGCTATTTTAGTTAATTTCTTTGATTCCTCCGAGGGAAATGAAAATTTAGATAAATATTCATTTATCTCTTTATCGGCGCCTTCTTGGGCTATTTGTGCTGCAGCATGAAGTTTTTTAGTTTCTAAAGAACTATAATCACTCAATAAAAGCTCTTTTTTATTTTTTGAGTATATTTTTGAAAATGAATCATCTTCATCAGGAATAACATCTTTAACTGTAATATTATATTCAGATTTTAAATAATCACAAAGAGCTACATATCTTGTGCGATTATTTTTTTGCACTTTCTCAAATACTTTATTTGCAAAATCCTCTAATTTTGGAAAATAATTTTTATTTTCTTGAAGAAAATCTGATATTACCTCTCCCGGAAAAGAGTTTTTTCTATTATCGACAATTTTTCCTGATAACTTTTCAATTTTATTTATCAATTCATGATCTTTTTTTTTTAAAATATCTCCTAATCTTACTATTGCTTTACCGATCTTAGGGTTAGTGCTTACTAGATCTTTTACTTCAGGCCCCAAAATATCTAGATCCTCAAATAATCTATCATCCAAAATTTCTGAAAGAGTATTTTCTAAATTTATATCAGTTTTTGATGTTAATTGAGAAAGTTCAATATTGAGTTTCTCACAAATCTTAAGGAGCAAATCTCCATCTATTTTTCTTTTTCCACCCTCTATCAAATTCAAATAACTAGGTGAAATATTAAGTTCATCAGCAAGTTTGTTTGCTTGTAGACCTAACTGTCTTCTAAAAGCCTTTATTTTTGGGCCTATTTTTAAGTTTAATTGACTCATATTTTCTATTTGTAAATTTTGTAAATTTATTTTTACATCTTTTTTCCTTAGTTTACAACACTTTTTATCTTTTTAGTAGATTTTGTAAATCTTGTAAATTAAAAGATTTACATGGACGAAAAATTAAAAAACATTGAAAATGAGGCTCAAATCATAAAACATGAAGATCTAGCTAGACACAACAGCAAAGGGATCTACATGAGAGATGATCATTGTGATTGGGGTTCAAGTGGAATGAAAGATCTAGTTGAGACCCTAAACGACTCAAACTAATTTAATTTGTTCAACTTATATTCATTTCTAAGTATTTAACTTTAACAGTACAGGATAAAAGTAATGAGCGCAGAGAACATCTCATACGACTTAAAAAGATTTGCAGGTATTAAAAGAGACTATGCTCCAGAAGATGTTGAGAGATTGAGAGGCTCGATTAAAATTGAATATTCAATGTGTAAACATCAATCAATAAAATTATGGAATTTATTAAATTCTGAACCATATGTTAATACTCTCGGATCTCTATCAGGAAATCATGCTGTACAACACGCTAAAGCAGGATTGAAAGCTATATATCTAAGTGGATGGCAAGTTGCTGCTGATGCAAATAGTGCTGGTGAAATGTATCCTGATCAATCTTTATATCCTTACGATAGCGCACCAAAATTAGTAGAGTCTATGAATAATGCTTTAATTAGAGCTGATCAAATTCAACATATGGAAATTATAGATGGTGAAATGAAAGATAATAAAAAAGTTGACTATATGCTTCCCATAATTGCTGATGGTGAGGCGGGCTTTGGTGGACCATTGAACGTTTTTGAGCTAGCAAAAAAGTTTATTAAAGCAGGTGCAGCAGGAGTACACTTTGAAGATCAATTAGCAAGTGAAAAAAAATGTGGTCATATGGGTGGCAAAGTATTAGTTCCTACTGGAACAATGATAAAAAATTTAAAAGCTGCAAGATTAGCTGCAGATATAGCTGATGTGCCATTAATTATATTAGCCAGAACTGATGCAAATGCTGCAAAATTAATCACTAATGATCATGATGAAAATGACAAACCATTTTTAACTGGTGAAAGATCTCCTGAAGGTTTTTACTATGTAAAAGCTGGAATTGATCAGGCTATTTCAAGAGGCTTAGCTTATGCTCCTTATTCAGATTTAATTTGGTGTGAGACTGCAACACCAAATCTTGAAGAGGCAAAAAAATTTGCTAATGCAATTCATGAAAAGTATCCAGGAAAACTTTTAGCTTATAACTGTTCTCCCTCATTTAATTGGAAAAAACACTTGTCAGATAATGAGATTGCCACGTTTCAAAAAGAAATAGGCAAAATGGGTTATAAATTCCAGTTTATAACTCTTGCTGGATTTCATACTCAAAATATTGCGATTTTTGAATTGGCAGAAAAGTATAAAAAAGAAGGTATGTCCGCTTATTCAAAAATTCAACAACAAGAATTTGCTCGTGAAAAAGATGGATATACTAGTGTTAAACATCAAAGAGAAGTTGGTACCTCATATTTTGATGCTGTTTCAAATACAATTAGTAGTGGCAAAAGTTCTACAACAGCAATGGATGGATCAACTGAGTCTGAACAATTCTAATAAAACAATTCCTCTTTAATATTAGTAATCTTAATTGGCCTAGAAATAGGTCAGTTAAGATTTTATTTTATATCCTTTTTTAAGAAGCACTGAAACAACTGATACACAAATAGTTAAAAATAAAAACATTGTACCTATACTTATCCAAATATTAAAATCTGAAACTCCATAAAAAGAAAATCTTAACCCATTTATGAGATAAACAACTGGATTAAAGTAAGTAACTGCTTGCCAAAAAGGTGGAAGCATATCTAATGAGTATAAACTCCCTCCTAAAAATACCATTGGTGTTATAAATAAAGTTGGAATAATTGACATTTGTTCAAAATCAGAGCTAATCAAGCCTATTAAAAAACCAAACAATGCAAAAGTAAATGCCACTAAGATTAATAAAAAAATCATCAAAAAAGGATATTTTACTTGAACATCAACAAAGAATAATGAAGTAAAAAAAATGATTATACTTACAATTAATGTTTTTGTTGCACCTGCTCCTACAAAAGCGAGAACTACCTCGAAAGTTGAAATTGGAGCGGCAAGTATTTCATAAATTGTGCCATTAAATTTTGGGAAGAAAATTCCAAATGATGTATTACTAATTGATTGTGTTAATAAAGTTAACATCAATAAACCTGGAACAATATAAGATCCATAACTTATTCCATCTATTTTTTCCACATAGCCTCCGATTACAGAACCAAAAACAATAAAGTAAAGTGAGGTTGTTAATACTGGAGATAATAAAGATTGTGTCAAAGTTCTTCTGAACCTATCCATTTCATGAAAATATATTGCTTTTAACGCCAAATGATTAATTTTCATTTTTTTCCTTTACCAAACTTACAAAAATTTTTTCTAACGTACTTTGCTCTGTTTTTAAATCTTTTAATTTTATACCTGCATCTTTTAAGTCTTGTAATAAATTTGTAATTCCTGTTTGTTTAGCTTGAACATTATAAGTGTAGTCTAAACTCATTTTGTTTGTTCCTAATGATAAATTATATTTATTTAGTGATGACGGAATTTCATTTATATTTTCTTGCAAGTCTACTGTTAATTTTTTATATCCCATTTTCTTTAATAATTCTTTTGTATCATCAACAACAATAATTTCTCCTTGATTTATTACCCCAACCCTATCCGCAATAGCTTCTGCTTCCTCAATGTAATGGGTTGTTAGAATAATTGTTACACCAGTCTTTCTCAAATTTTCTACAATTGTCCACATATCTTTTCTTAATTCAACATCTACGCCTGCTGTGGGTTCGTCTAAAAATAAGATAGAAGGTTCATGAGATAATGCTTTTGCAATTAAAACTCTTCTTTTCATTCCACCAGACAGCTGGCGAAGTCTTAAATCTTTTTTATCCCACAAACTTAATTGTCTTAAAATTTTTTCTATGTGAGTACTATCAGTTTTTTTTCCATAAAGACCCCTAGAATATGAAACATTATTAAAAACTGTTTCAAATTGCTCTAAAGTTAACTCTTGAGGTACTAATCCAATTCTAGATCTTGTTTCTCTATAATCATCAATTATATCATGACTATCCACTGTAACTTTTCCAGATGATGGTTTTACAATCCCACAAATAATACTAATTAAAGTTGTTTTGCCTGCTCCATTTGGACCTAGCATAGCAAAAATCTCTCCTTTTCTTATGCTAAGATTAATTTTTTTTAATGCTTGAAACCCATTATCATAGATTTTTGATAAATCTTTTATAATTATTTGATTATTAGACATAAATTTTACTCGATTATATAGAGACAATTTGTTGGATTACAATCTAATTAAACTTTCTCTATTTTATAATAATGAAAAAATTTTTGACATTAATTTTTTGTGTATTTGCATTTAACGCCAATGCAATGGAGAAAGAAACAACTTTTAACATAGATTTGTTTAATAAAGCTCAATCTGAAGGAAAAATTGTAATTGTAAGTTCTTGGATTGAGTATTGCTCATCGTGTGCAGGTCAAATGAAAATATTAAAAAAAGCAAAAAAAGAAGGTAAATTATCTGATATCAGCTTTGATGATATTGAATATTTTGCATTTGATGTGACTAATGAAAAAATTGCAGAATTATTTAATGTACAATATCAAACTACATTATTAATTTTTAAAAATAATAAAGAAATCTATAGAAGTATAGGTGAGACAACTGAGGAATTAATTTATGAAGCTTTAAAAGCTTCAATTAAAATCTAGATTTTTTTGAATTTTAAAATTATTGCTGGTAGAAAAGTGGCAATTAAAAATGATAAGAACAACAAAGATTGAGATACAAAAGGTGAAAATAATTCTTTAGTTATCAAAACTCCTACCAAAAGACTTTTAGAAAAATCTGGAAATGGAAACATTAAAAATCCAGCTATTAAACCAATAATAA
>CACJED010000012.1 GCA_902592285.1 uncultured Pelagibacteraceae bacterium
GTATTTACACTTTATCCAGATATTTTTCCTGGGCCTTTAGGTAAAGGTCTTTACGGAAAAGCAATGTCTAAAAAATTGTGGAGTTTGAATGTGGTAAATATAAGAGATGCAGCTACAGACAAACATAAAACAGTTGATGATACACCTTATGGCGGTGGAACAGGTATGTTATTAAAACCAGACGTTTTAGCAAATTCTATCGATCGAAACATAAATAAAGGAGACAGGATTTTGTATCTTTCACCAAAGGGCAGAGTATTTAATCAAAAGCTTGCGCAAGATCTATCATTAGAAAAATCTTTTTCATTAATCTGTGGTCATTTCGAAGGAGTTGATGAGAGAGTATTATCTACAAGAAATATTGAGGAGATTAGTGTAGGAGACTATGTATTATCAGGTGGAGAAACTGCTGCGCTAGTAGTGCTTGATAGTGTATTAAGACTTTTACCTGGAGTTTTAGGAAATGACAAATCGGCCTCAGAAGAAACTTTTGAAAATGGCCTCTTAGAGTATCCACAGTATACTAAACCCCAGATTTGGGAAGAAAAATCAGTTCCAGATGTGTTATTATCTGGTGATCACGCTAAAATTAAAGACTGGCGTTTATCTCAATCTGAGGCTATAACACGCGACCGAAGACCAGATTTGTGGCATAAATATAAGAAAGATTAATTTGTTAAATATTAAAATGAAAACAATAGAAGAAATAAACCGAAATAACGTTAAAAAAATTCTTTCAGAAAAAAAGATCCCTGATTTTTTTCCTGGTGATGTAGTTAAAGTTGGTGTCAGAATTACAGAGGGAAAAAAAGAGAGAATTCAATATTTCGAAGGTGTTTGTATAGCTAAAAAAAGCAGAGACATAAACTCCTCTTTTACTGTAAGAAAAATATCTTTTGGAGAAGGTGTTGAAAGAACTTTTCCATTGTATGGGACTGTTATTGACTCAATCAAAGTAATTAGGTCTGGAAAAGTAAGAAGAGCTAAACTTTATTACTTAAGAGATAGAACAGGTAAGTCAGCAAGAATAGCAGAAAAAATAAGAAAAAAGATTGGAATTGATGTTGAAGTAAAGTCTGAGACTGTAACAGAGGAAAATGTTGTGCCAACAACTGAAGTTCCAAAAGCAGAACCTGCTAAAGTACAAGAAGTTAAAAAAGAGGAAATTCCAAAAGCAGCAGAAGTAGCACCAATAGCAGATGCACAAAAAAAAGAAGCTTCTAAAACTAAAAAAATTCAAGAAAGTACACCAGAAAAAAAATAGTTTTTTTTTCAATGTCTACAACTCTTTACGATAAAATATGGAATGATCATCTAGTGGATCAGCAAGATGATGGAACGGCTTTACTTTTTGTAGATAGACATTTAGTGCATGAAGTAACAAGCCCTCAAGCTTTTGAAGGTTTGAGAAATTCAAATAGAAAAGTAAGACACCCAAGTTTAACTTTAGCAGTAGCAGATCACAATGTCCCAACAACCGATAGAACAGATGGAATTGCTGATCAAGAATCTAAGGTCCAAGTTGATACTTTAGAAAATAACTGTAAAGAATTTGGCATTCAACTTTTTGGTATGAATGACAAGAGGCAAGGAATTGTTCATATTATTGGTCCTGAACAAGGATTTACTCAACCAGGCACTATAATTGTTTGTGGAGATAGTCATACAGCTACACATGGTGCATTTGGAGCATTAGCTTTTGGAATTGGAACATCAGAGGTAGAACATGTTTTGGCAACACAAACATTAGTTCAAAAAAAGGCAAAAAATTTTAGAATAAACGTAAATGGAAAACTTCCATTAGGTGTTACTTCAAAGGATGTAATTTTACAAATAATTGGAAAAATAGGAACTGCTGGTGGTACTGGATGTGTTGTTGAATATGCTGGTGATCTAATCAGATCACTAAGTGTTGAACAAAGAATGACAATATGCAACATGACTATTGAAGGTGGTGCTCGAGCAGGATTAATTGCACCAGACGAAAAAATTTTTAAATATTTAGAAGGTAAACCAATGTCACCAAAAGGTGAAAAATGGGAAAAGGCTCTTGAATATTGGAAAAATTTAAAATCTGATGACAATTCAATTTTTGATAAAGAAATTAGTTTAGAATCTGCAGAAATTTTGCCAATGATAACTTGGGGAACATCACCTCAAGATGTTATTACAATTGATGGTAAAGTTCCAAATCCAAATTACGAGAAAGATCAGGATAAAAAGAATTCCATGGAAAGAGCTTTAAAATATATGGGCCTTAAGCCGGATATGGCAGCCAAAGATATAAAAATAGATAAAGTTTTTATTGGTAGTTGTACAAATGGAAGAATTGAAGATTTAAGAGAGGCAGCAAAAATCTTAAAAAATAAAAAGATTGCCTCTCATGTTAATGCAATGGTGGTACCAGGTTCTGGACTAGTTAAAGAACAAGCAGAGCAAGAAGGATTAGATAAGATATTTATTAATTCAGGATTTGAATGGAGAGAACCAGGTTGTTCCATGTGTCTAGCAATGAACGCGGATAAATTGAAGCCAGAAGAGAGATGTGCTTCGACTTCAAATAGGAATTTTGAAGGAAGACAAGGTAGAGGCGGAAGAACTCATCTTGTAAGTCCAGGAATGGCAGCTGCAGCTGCAATTTCAGGAAATTTAGATGATGTAAGAAAGTATCAAAACTAATGCAAAAATTTACAACATTAAAAAGTATTCCAGCCTATTTGCCAATAGTTAATATTGATACAGATATGATCATTCCAAAACAATTTTTAAAAACAATTAAAAGAACAGGTCTAGGTAAAAATTTGTTTTATGAGATGAGATATGATGAAAAAGGGAATGTGATTAACGATTTTATTTTAAACCAAAATCCATTTAATAATTCCAAAATATTAATAGCAGGAAAAAATTTTGGCTGTGGCTCATCAAGAGAGCATGCTCCATGGGCATTATTGGATTTTGGTATTACATGTGTAATTAGTGCTAGTTTTGCTGATATATTTTTTAGTAATTGTTTCAAAAATGGAATTTTACCAATTACACTTAATGATGAAAAAATTAAAGAATTATCAGATTATGCAAATAGAAAAGAAGAAATTTCAATAGATCTGAATGAAGAAAAAATAATTTATGGAAATAATGAGGTGAAATTTGAAGTAGACTCATTTAAAAAAAAATGCCTTTTAGAGGGACTTGATGATATAGCATTGTCCTTAAAAAAATCTGATAAAATTGAAAATTTTGAGAAAAATTTAAAAAATCAAAAACCTTGGATTATTAATGATTAAAGTAAAAAAAAGAAAAATATTATTACTTCCTGGGGATGGAATTGGACCTGAAGTTATTGATGAAGTAAAAAAAATAATTAATTGGTTTAATGATAAAAAATCTTTAGATTTTGAAATGGATGAAGATTTAGCTGGTGGTTGTTCTTATGATAAACATGGCACACCAATAACTGATGAAGTTTTTTATAAAGCTTTAGAAAGTGCTGTCGTCATGTTGGGCGCAGTTGGTGGACCTAAATGGGATAACGTGGAGTTTTCTAAAAAGCCAGAGAGAGCTCTTTTAAAATTAAGAAAAGAGTTAAAATTATTTGCAAATTTAAGACCAGCGATTTGTTTTGAACAATTAGTTGATGCATCAACTTTAAAACCTGAAATTGTTTCAGGCTTAGATATAATGATTGTAAGAGAATTAACAGGAGGAATTTATTTCGGCGAACCAAGGGGAATTAAACCAATTGAAAATGGTGAAAGAAAAGGAGTTAATACCCATACTTATACAAGCAGTGAAATAATTAGGGTAGCAAGAATTGCATTTGATTTGGCTAAAAAAAGATCTAATAAAGTTACCTCATGTGAAAAATCAAATGTGATGGAAGCAGGTCAACTTTGGAAAGAAGAAGTTCAAACACTCCATGACAAAGAATATAAGGATATAGAATTAAGTCATATGCTTGCTGATAACTGTGCAATGCAATTATTAAGGAATCCAAAACAATTTGATGTGATTGTAACAGATAACTTATTCGGTGACATGTTATCTGACCAAGCATCTATGTTAACGGGTTCTTTAGGACTTTTGCCCTCAGCATCATTAGGAGCTAAAAATAAAGATGGGGAGATGCGAGCGATGTATGAGCCCATTCATGGATCTGCCCCAGATATAGCTGGCAAAGGTATAGCAAATCCTATTGCAACAATATTAAGTTTTGCTATGGCTTTAAGGTACTCTTTAGATTTAGATAAAGAAGCGGGAGCATTAGAAAAAGCAGTACAGGACGTACTAAATGATGGATTAAGAACAAAAGACATTTTATCTAATGGAATGAAAGAGGTGTCTACATCTCAAATGGGTGACGCGATAATTTCAAAATTGCAATAATCAATTAATTATTTTAAACTAATTTTATGCCAAGCTATACAGCACCAGTAGAAGATATGATGTTTCTTTTTGAAAAATTGAGAAACAACAAGAATTATAATGAATTAGAAAAATATAAAGATGTAAGCCCAGACCTTGTAAAAGATATCTTACAAGAGGCAGCAAAGATAAATCAAAATCTTATATTACCACTTGCAAAAGCTGGAGACGAAAATCCAGCAGTTTTAGAAAATGGTGTTGTAAGAACTCCTCCTGGATATAAAGAAGCATATACAAAATATATTGAGGATGGATGGACCTCATTATCTTGTGATCCAAAATATGGAGGACAAGGTATGCCAAAAACCGTGAGTGCTTTTTTCGATGAAATGTTATCTTCAGCTAGTCTTTCATTTAAACTTTATAGTGAATTGAGCATTGGTGCTTACAATTGTATAAATCATCATGCTACAGATGATATTAAGAATAAATATTTACCAAAAATAGTTGAGGGTAAATGGAGTGGCACTATGTGCTTAACAGAGCCAGTGTGTGGAACTGACCTAGGTTTACTTAAAACTAAAGCAAAAAAACAACCTGATGGAACTTATAAATTAACTGGACAGAAAATCTTCATTACCTCTGGTGATCATGATCTGACTGAAAATATTATTCATTTAGTTTTAGCAAGAGCTGATGATTCTCCTGCTGGAACAAAAGGAATAAGTTTATTTTTAGTTCCAAAATTTATTGTCAAAGATGATGGAACTATTGGACCTAGAAATGGGATATCAACAGGATCGATTGAAACTAAGATGGGTATAAAAGGTTCAGCTACTTGCGTTTTAAATTTTGATGATGCCACTGGATATATGATTGGTGCTAAAGAAAAAGGTCTGAGCGCCATGTTTACGATGATGAATCTTGAAAGAATAGTTGTTGGTATCCAAGGTTTAGGTATTTCAGAAATTGCTTATCAAAATTCACTATCATATGCAAAAGAGAGAAAACAAGGAAAAACAAATAATTCAAAATCACAAAATGGAGCTGATTTTATAATTGAACACGCAGATATTAGAAGAACATTATTAAATATGAAGTCAATTATTGAGGGCGAAAGAGCTTTATGTTTCTGGCTATCTCAACAGACAGAAGTTAGCTTGTATCATCCTGATGAAAAAATTCGTCAAGAAGCTTCTGATTATGTTTCATTAATGACCCCTGTGGTTAAATCATTATTTACAGATCTAGCAATGGAAATTACTAGTGATGCAATGCAAATTCATGGAGGGTATGGGTATACCAAAGACCAAGGAATTGAACAATTATATAGAGACAATAGAATTACACCCATATATGAAGGGACCAATTCAGTGCAAGCAGCTGATTTAGTTTTTAGAAAATTATCAAATAAAAATGGGAATATAATAAATAAATTTTTGGAACAGGTTAAATCTGAATGTAGCTCTAAAAATGAAAAAATTAAGCCATTCATATCAGAATTCAATAATCATCTTAGCATATTAGAAAAATTTAGTAACTGGATTATTGATAAGGCTAAAACAGAAAAAGATGATGTGAGCGCAGCTGCAAATGATTATTTAAAAACTTTAGGTTATGTCTCAATTGCATATGCTTGGATCAAGGTTTTAGAGGTAAGTTTTAATGATTATAACGAAAATAAAAATTTCTATGATGAAAAAATTGATACTGCAAGATTTTACTTTGATAAAGTATTACCAAGAGTTGAACAACACTATAATTCAGCAATATCCGGCAGTTCAAATTTAATGAATTTCAAATTTAATTAAAATGAGTTATTACGATACTAATTTGGATAAGAATAATGCCAATTATGTTCCGTTAACACCTTTGACTTTCTTAAAAAGAGCTAAAGAAATTTATCCTAATTATGAAGCGGTGATTTATGAAGATCGAAAATATTCTTGGAATCAGGTTTATAAACGAACTGTAAAATTTGCAAGTGCATTAAATAAAATTGGTGTTAAAAAAGGTGATACTGTTTCGTTTTTAGCTTTTAACACTCCTGAAATTTTTGAAGGTCATTATTCTGTACCAATGACAGGAGCAGTGTTAAACACTATCAATATTAGATTAGATGCAAAAACTATTGCATATATATTAGATCATAGCGAAGCAAAGGTATTAGTCGTAGATAGACAACTTCATGTTGAAGTAAAAAAAGCTTTAAAAACTCTAAACAGAAAAATTATTATAATTGATATTAATGATAAATTTGCAGATCAATCAAAGTGTGAAAAAATTGGTGAACTAGAGTATGAGAGTTTTTTGAACACTGGTGACGAAAATTATGATTGGAAAATGCCAGACGATGAGTGGCAAGCAATTTCATTAAGTTATACGTCTGGTACTACAGGAAATCCAAAAGGCGTTGTGTATCATCATAGAGGATCATATTTGATGTCTACTGGAAGTGCGGTTGCTTGGAATATGCCAAATAGACTAAATTTTTTAACTATTGTTCCAATGTTTCATTGTAATGGATGGGGTTATCCTTGGACTATACCCATGTTAAATGGAAGGACTATTTGTTTGAGGAATATTGATGTTAAAAAAATATTTGAATTAATAGACAAATATAATGTAACTCATTTTGGTGGAGCACCTATTGTGTTAAATATGATCACTGGTGCACCTGAGTCTGATAAAAAAAAGTTAAAGCAAAAAGTATACGTTCTAACGGCTGGAGCTCCACCCCCAAGTATTATTTTTAAAAAAATGAATGAACTTGGATTTGAAGTAATGCATGTTTATGGATTAACAGAGACTTACGGCCATGTTACTCAATGTGCTTGGAATGATGCTTGGAATGAATTTGATGAAGAAAAACAGAACGAGATTAAAGCAAGGCAAGGAGTGAGGTATCCAAATACTGAGGGAATTGCAGTTATGGATCCAGAGACAATGAAAGAAGTACCTAAAGATGGAAAAACAATTGGTGAAATCATGATTAAAGGAAACGTTGTCATGAAGGGATATTTTAAAGATAAAGATGCAACATCTAAAGCTATGAATGGTGGATGGTTCCATTCTGGAGATCTAGCTGTCATGCATCCTGATGGGTATGTGAAAATTCAAGACAGGTCTAAAGACATAATTATTTCAGGAGGTGAAAATATATCCTCTATTGAAATAGAGAATACTTTAGCAAAACATCCATCAGTATCGATAGCTGCGGTGGTAGCAAAACCAGATGAAAAATGGGGCGAAGTACCATGTGCCTTTATCGAAATGATTAAAGATAAACCAGTAACCGAAAAGGAACTAATTAGTTTTTGTAAAGAAACGCTTGCTGGATTTAAGGTACCAAAACAAGTCATTTTTTGTGATTTACCCAAAACTTCTACTGGCAAAATTCAAAAATTTGAGCTTAGGAAAAAATTTTAGGTAAGTAATTGATATTTCAAATAGAAAACAAAAATATACATGCATCTGATGCAGGACAAGGTATAGATATTAAAAAAAGAACTATCGTATTCCTTCATGGAAGTGGTCTATCACACATTGTTTGGTCTTTAACGGAACAATTTTTTTTAAATAAAAATTTTAATGTATTGTCACTTGATTTACCTGGTCATGGAAATTCAGATGGACCTTGTTTAGATAGTATAGAAAAAATTGCTGACTGGTTGGAAGAAGTGTTCAAAAAATTGGATTTGAATGACTTAATTTTGGTTGGTCATTCTCAAGGATGCTTAGAAATACTTGAGTATGCTCAAAAATATAAGAATAGATTAAAAAAATTAGTCTTTCTTGGAGGATCAAATAAAATGCCGGTTCATCCTAATTTAATAGAGCTTGCACAAAATGGTGACTCTGATGCAGTTAAATTAATGATGAAATGGGGTTATGAGGGTTCAAAAAAATTTATAGGTGGGAATCCAGTAGAAAAGATAATTCAATCTTCAAGAGATATAAGTGAAATATTAGCTGTTGATCTTAACGCGTGTAATAATTATTTGAATGGTTCTGAGGCTGCAAAAACAATTAAATTACCGTCTTTGTTAATTTTAGGAGAATTAGACAAAATGGTTAATTTAGAAGCCGGCAAAAAATTTTCAAATTTATTAGAAAATTCCACAACCCACATAATTAATGGTTGTGGACATATGATTATGATTGAAAAAGCTTTTGAAATGCGAGAAAAGATTTTAAAATTTTTAGAAACATGAAAAGTTATTCAATAGCTAAATCAAGGAGAGTCAGAAGTTCACCATATACCTCTAGAATAGAAAAACAAGGTGTCACAGCTTATACTGTTTATAATCACATGTTATTACCAGCAGCGTTTGGATCTATTGAAGATTCATGTAATCATCTGAAAAAAAATGTCCAAGTTTGGGACGTTGCTGCTGAAAGACAAGTTGAAATAATTGGTAAAGACGCAGCTAAGCTTGTACAATTAATGACTTGTAGAGATCTATCAAAATCAAAAATAGGAAGATGTTATTATTGTCCGATTATTGATGATCAAGGAAATTTAGTGAATGATCCTGTAATTTTAAAATTAGCAGAAGACAGATGGTGGATTTCAATTGCTGATTCTGATGTAATATTTTTTGCAAAAGGTCTTGCTTCTGGAAATGATTTTAAAGTTCAAATTTTTGAGCCAAGTGTAGATATTATTGCAATTCAAGGGCCAAAGTCATTTGACTTAATGGAAAAAGTTTTCGGTCGAAAGATTAAAGAATTAAAATTTTTTGGTTTTGATTTTTATGAATTTAAAGGTGTAAAACATTTAATTGCAAGATCTGGATGGTCAAAACAAGGAGGATTTGAGGTGTATGTAGAAAATACTCAATCTGGTTTGGATCTATATGATTATTTTTTTGAAATAGGAAAAGAATTTAATTTAAAACCTGGTTGTCCTAACTTAATTGAAAGAATTGAAAGTGGTCTTTTATCTTATGGAAATGATTTTGATAATAATGATAACCCTTTTGAATGTGGTTTTGAAAAATATGTTAATTTAGACTCTGATGTATCTTTCCTTGGAAAGGAAAAATTAAGAAAAATTAAAAATGAGGGTATTAAAAGAAAGTTAATGGGTGTTTTTATTGATATTGATAAAATTAATATAACTAAGTCTATAGATATAACAGATGATAAAGGCGTTTTTATAGGGGAATTAAGATCAGCTTGTTATTCACCTCATTTTAAAAAAGCTATAGGTATAGCTATGATAAATGAGCCTTATTGTAAAGCATCAGCGACTGGAACAATGGAAATTGATGGAAAATCATTAGCCGTAAAAGTTTGCGATTTGCCTTTCATCTAGTATAAAACTTAAATCATGAATATTGCGATAGTAGGAGCAACTGGTAATGTTGGAAGAAAAACTCTAGAAGTTCTTGAAAAAAAAAAACTAACTATTGATAATTTGTATTTAGTTGCCTCATCAAAAAGTGCAGGTAAGAAAATTAATTTTAAAGGCAAAGATCTTAAGGTTTTTGATTTAGAAAATTTTGATTTTTCTAAAGTAAAAATTGCATTTTTTGCAGCAGGGGGAAAAATTTCAGAAAAATTTGCTGAGAAGGCTGCTAAAAATTGTTTTGTGATTGATAACTCAAGCTTTTACAGGATGGACTCAAATGTACCTTTAATTGTTCCACAGGTAAATTCAAATCATTTGAATAATATAAAAAAAAATATTATTGCAAACCCAAATTGTTCAACAGCCCAATTAGTTATTGCATTAAAACCTTTGCACGATGAATTTATAATAAAAAGAATAGTTGTTTCTACATATCAATCAGTTTCAGGTGGCGGAAAAGCACCAATGGATGAACTGATTGAGCAAACTAAATCAGTTTTAGATGGCAAAAAAGTAAAGTCTAAAAATTTCACAAAACAAATTGCCTTTAACGCCATTCCTCATATTGATGTTTTTTCTGACGATGGTTATACAAAAGAGGAACTAAAAATGACTTATGAAACAAAAAAAATTCTTGGTGAAAAAATTAATTTAACAGCAACATGCGTGAGATTACCTATATCTGTTTCACACTCAGAGTCAGTAAATATACAATTTGAAAAATCATTTACTCTTGAAAAAGTAAGAGATCTTTTGAATAGTTTTGAAGGCTGTAAGGTAATTGATGAGAGAAATGATGGTGGATATTCAACTCCATTAGAAGCTGAAGGTAAAAATGAGACATTCATTTCAAGAATTAGAGAAGATAAAACAATCAATAATGGATTAAATTTATGGATTGTTTCAGATAATCTTTTAAGAGGCGCGGCTTTGAATGCAGTGGAAATTGCCGAGACATTAATTAAAAATAATTTTTATGGAAAATAAAACACCACTATCCCCTCATATTCAAATTTATAAGTGGCACATTTCATCATTAGTATCCATATCTCATAGAATTACAGGAATTATAAATATAATTGTAATTACATTTGTTTGCTTATTAGCCTCACTACTTGTTTTTGGTGAAAACAATTATGAATTTATGAATTTATTTTTAAGTTCGTTAATAGGTAAATTTTTTATTCTAGGAATTACATGGTCTTTTTCTTTTCAAATTTTAAGTGAGATAAGACATTTGATTATGGATTTGGGGTATGGATTTAATCTAAAAGTAACAAAAATCTCAGGTTTAATTGTCATAATTGGATCGATAGTTTTAACGGTGGTTTTTTATTTAATTGGAAAAAATATTTTTTAAAATGATCAATGCAACAAAAAAATGGATATTTTTGAAAATTAGTGGAGCTTTGTTGGTTCCATTAATGATATGGTTTATTTTAAATTTCATTTCAATTTATGATCAATCTTATTTTGTCGTAACAAATTTTTTTACAAGTCCATTATCAAAGTTTTTATTTAGTTTATTCATTATTAATGCTTATTTTTTTTCAGCATTAAGTGTAAGCGAAGTTTTTGAAGATTATATCAAAAATGATCGAATCAAAAATGTCGCAAACAGACTTTTATATACATCGGCAGTGGTAATTCCATTAATTACAATTATATTAATAACTAGTTTATGAGTTCTTACAAAATTTTAGATCACGAATACGATGTAGTAGTCTTGGGTGCAGGTGGCTCAGGTTTGAGAGCTGCAGTTGGTCTAAGTGAGGCGGGACTAAAGACAGCATGTATTTCAAAAGTTTTCCCTACGAGAAGTCATACTTCTGCTGCACAAGGAGGTATTTCAGCTGCTCTGGGGAATATGGGTGAAGATGATTGGCGTTGGCATATGTACGATACAGTAAAAGGTGCAGATTGGTTAGGGGATCAAGATAGTATTGAATACTTATGTAAAGAAGCACCTAAGGCAGTTATCGAGCTAGAAAAATATGGTGTACCTTTTAGTAGAACAGACGATGGAAAAATTTATCAAAGACCATTTGGTGGTATGACTAAAAATTATGGTAATGGGATTGTACAAAGAACTTGTGCTGCTGCTGATAGAACTGGTCATGCGATTTTACATACTCTGTATGGACAAGCACTTAAACATAAAACAGAATTTTTTATTGAATATTTTGCGTTAGATTTATTAATGAAAGATGGAGCCTGTAAGGGATTAATAGCTTGGAATTTAAACGATGGAACTATTCACAGATTTAGAGCTCATACTGTAATTATTGCAACAGGTGGTTATGGTAAAGTTTATTATTCAGCAACATCTGCTCATACTTGTACTGGTGATGGTAATGCAATGATCTTAAGAGCAGGATTACCATTACAAGATATGGAGTTTGTTCAATTTCATCCAACAGGAATTTATGGACATGGTACATTAATTACTGAAGGTGCAAGAGGTGAAGGAGGATATTTAACAAATTCTAAGGGTGAAAGATTTATGGAAAGGTATGCACCAAAAGCAAAAGACTTAGCATCAAGAGATGTTGTAAGCAGATCGATGTCTATTGAAATTAATGAGGGAAGAGGTGTTGGAAAAGATCAAGATCACGTCCACTTAAATTTAAGCCATCTAGATAAAGATATAATTGAGAGTAGATTGCCAGGTATAACTGATGCAGCAAGATTATTTGCAAATGTGGATGTTACTAAAGAACCAATTCCAGTTGTACCGACTGTTCATTATAATATGGGCGGTATTCCAACAAATTATAAAGCAGAAGTTTTAACGGTTAACGGTTCAGAAAAAACTGTTCCAGGACTAATGGCAATCGGAGAGGCTGCGTGTGTTTCAGTTCATGGCGCAAATAGACTTGGGTCAAACTCATTAATAGATCTAGTTGTATTCGGAAGAGCAGCAGCAAAAAGAGCTGCGGAAATTATTAAGCCAGGAACACCACATGAGGAAATAAGTGAAACAGAAACTCAAAAATGTTTAGATCGTTTTGATAAAATTAGAAATTCTAACGGTGAAATTGGAACAGCACAACTAAGACTTTCTATGCAGAAGACAATGCAATCTAAATGTGCTGTATTTAGAACAGAAAAAACTTTGAAGGAAGGTGTTGAGGAAATTAGAAAAACTTTTGATGGTTTAGATAATTTATCAGTAAAAGATAAATCATTAATATTTAATACTGATTTAGTTGAAACCTTAGAATTCGAAAATTTAATTAGACAAGCAGTCGTTACAGTTGACTCTGCATATAATAGAAAAGAAAGTAGAGGAGCTCATGCAAGAGAAGACTTTCCTAAAAGAGATGATGAAAAATTTATGCAACACACACTTGCTTGGTGTGATGGCAAAAATACGAAAATAAGTTATAGAGAGGTTCATAAATCTACTTTAACAAATGAAGTCCAATATTTTCCACCTCAGGAAAGAGTTTATTAATGGGTCAAATTAATTTACCTAATAATTCTAAAGTTACTAAAGGTAAATATTTTAAAGATAAGACTGGATCTAAAAATTTAAGAAAAATAAATGTTTATAGATGGGATCCTTCCATAGGAAAAAACCCTAGAATTGATACATATGAAGTTGATATGGATAATTGTCCCTCCAAAGTATTAGATATTTTGAATAAAATTAAAAATGAAATAGATCCAACGTTAACTTATAGAAGATCTTGTGCTCATGGTGTTTGTGGTTCATGTGCAATGAATATAGGTGGAAAAAATGGTTTAGCTTGCACAACACCGCATTCTCAAATAAATGGAGATATTGATATTTATCCACTGCCCCATCTAAAAGTAAAAAAAGATTTAATTGGTGATTTAGATGGCTTATACAAACAATATCAATCAATAGAGCCATGGTTAAAATCTAATTCTAAATCAGAAACGAAAGAAATAATTCAATCAAAAAAAGATAGAGCAAAGTTAGATGGTGCATATGAATGTATAATGTGTGCATGTTGTTCTACTTCATGCCCTAGTTATTGGTGGAATGGCGATAAATACTTAGGTCCAGCAGTTTTATTACAAGCATACAGATGGATTGTAGACAGTAGAGATGAGGAAAGAACAGCTAGATTAAAAAAGGTTGCTGATGAACTTAAGTTATATCGTTGTCACACGATTCTTAACTGTACAAGCGCATGTCCCAAAGGTTTAAACCCTGCAAAAGCTATAGCTGAAATAAAAAAAATGTTAGCAACCGCTAATATTTAAACAATAGACTAATAAGAATTTTTACTCTAAAAGACCGTATTCATGAAATTAATTGAACATTTTGTAGATGGAAAAATAATTCCTGGAACTTCTAATAAAAGAGGTAAAGTTTTTAACCCTGCGACTGGAGAACAAGAAAAAGAAGTAAGATTAGCCTCTAAATCTGATTTAGATCAAGCAGTGATGATTGCAAAAAAAGCCTTCAACGAATGGTCTTTAAAGCCTTCTCTTCAAAGAGCTAGAGTAATGTTTAAATTCAAGGAGTTAATAGAAAAAAATTCAAACGAGCTGACACAATTAATTGTAGCAGAACATGGGAAGGTTTTTGAAGATGCAAAAGGTTCTTTAACGAGAGGACTAGAAGTTGTTGAATTTGCATGTGGTATACCACACTTACTCAAAGGAGAATTTTCAGAAAATGTTGGTACAAGTGTTGATAGTTGGTCAATAAGACAACCCTTAGGAGTCGTTGCAGGAATTACACCATTTAATTTTCCAGCAATGGTCCCAATGTGGATGTTTCCTATAGCTATTGCTTGTGGAAATACTTTCATATTAAAGCCCTCTGAAAAAGACCCTTCCTGCTCAATAAGATTAGCAGAACTTTTAAAAGAGGCAGGTTTACCAGACGGTGTTTTTAATGTTGTAAATGGAGACAAGGAGGCTGTGGATGCAATTCTTACAAACAAAGATATTAAGGCCGTAAGTTTTGTGGGTTCAACTCCAATTGCAAAATATATATACGAAAACTCTGCAAAAAATGAAAAAAGAGTTCAAGCATTGGGGGGTGCTAAAAATCATTTAGTTGTTATGCCTGATTGTGATCTAGATGGTGCTGTAAATGGTTTGATGGGAGCTGCTTATGGTTCAGCAGGCGAAAGGTGTATGGCACAATCTGTCGCTGTTGCTGTAGGAGATATTGGAGATGAATTAGTAAAAAGATTATCAAAAAAAGCTGAGGCTTTAAAAGTTGGTCCTGGAATGGATAAGAATTCAGAAATGGGTCCCTTGGTGACAAAAGAACATCTAGAAAAAGTAAAAAGTTATGTTGATTTAGGAGTCAAAGAGGGAGCAAAATTACTAGTTGATGGGAGAAATTTAAAACTACAAGGATATGAAAATGGTTTTTATATAGGTGGATGTTTATTTGATCATGTAAATAAAGATATGAGAATTTATAAAGAGGAAATATTTGGTCCAGTCTTATCAGTTGTTCGAGTAAAAACTTTTGAAGAGGCAGCAAAAATAATTAATGATCATGAGTATGGAAATGGAGTTAGTATTTATACAAGAGATGGTGATGCAGGCAGAACTTTTGCAAATAAAATACAAGTAGGTATGGTTGGTATTAATGTACCTATCCCAGTTCCAATGGCATTTCATAGTTTTGGTGGTTGGAAAAGATCATTATTTGGGGATAGTGGAATGCATGGTATGGAAGGAATAAAATTTTATACTAAACTAAAAACAGTAACATCTAGATGGCCTTCAGGTGTCCGATCAAATGCGGAGTTTGTTATGCCAACAATGAAGTAAAGGAAATAAATGACAAAAATATCTTTAATTGGTGCAGGCCAAATAGGTGGAACTCTTGCACATTTAATAGGAACAAAAGAATTAGTGAATGAAGTGGTTTTGTTTGATGTAGCGAGTGGCATTGCAAAGGGAAAAGCATTAGATATTGCACAATCTTCATCAGTAGATGGATTTAACGTCAGGTTTTCAGGAACTGATAACTACGAGGACATAAAAGACTCGGATGTAATTATAATTACTGCTGGTGTACCAAGAAAACCTGGAATGAGCCGAGATGATCTTCTTGGAATAAATTTGAAAATTATTAAACAGGTTGCTGAAGGTATCAAGAAAAATGCTCCTGACGCTTTTGTAATTTGTATCACTAATCCTTTAGATGTTATGGTTATGGCACTACAAAAATTTTCAGGTTTGTCATCAAACAAAGTTGTTGGTATGGCAGGTATTTTAGATAGTTCGAGATTAAAATTATTTTTATCATTAGAATTAAATGTGCCAGTAAGAGAAATTGAGGCAATGGTAATGGGCGGTCATGGTGACACTATGGTTCCTATGCCAAGATTTACAAAAATTTCAGGTAAATCATTGTTAGATCTTGTAAAGGATGGAAAGATTTCTTCAGAAAGAGTTGAGGAAATTAATCAAAGAACTAGAGATGGTGGTGGTGAGATAGTTAAATATTTAGAAAAAGGGTCAGCTTTTTATGCACCAGCAGCATCAGGTGTTCAAATGGCAGAAGCCTATTTGAATGATCAGAAAAAATTATTACCTTGTGCTGTGCAATTAAATGGAGAATACGGTGTAAAAAACGTTTACGCTGGTGTCCCTGTTATCATTGGAAAAGATGGTGTAGAAAAAATCGAGGAGATTGATTTAGATGAAAAAGAAAAAAAAGAATTTATGCATTCAATATATGCTGTAAAAGCTTTATGGGAAGCTGCGTCTAAAATAGATCCTGATTTATCTAAATAATAATGAATATCCACGAGCATCAAGCTAAACAAATATTAAAAAAATATGGAGCTGTAGTTCCTGAAGGAGTATTTGCGCTTAATGTTGATGAACTCATTGAAAAAGCAAAAGGACTAAAAACTGAGAAATATGTTCTGAAAGCACAAATCCACGCTGGTGGTAGAGGAAAAGCTGGTGGTGTAAAGATTTTAAACTCTATTGAGGAACTAAAATTAGCAGCTAAAGAATTATTAGGAAAAACACTTGTCACTCATCAAACTGGTCCTGAAGGTAGAGAGGTAAAAAGATTATACGTAGAAGAATCTTCAAATATAGATAAAGAATTTTACTTATCGTGTCTAGTTGATAGAGCAAGCTCTAAAATTGCATTTATATCGAGTGATCAGGGAGGGATGGACATTGAAGAGGTTGCGAATAGTTCACCTGAAAAAATTATAACTACAAAAGTTGATATGGTTGATGAAATTTCTGAGCCAGTTTGTGAAAAAATAATTAAAATTTTTAATTTAAATGAAGGTGCAAAAAAACAAGTAATATCATTAATTAAGTCAATATATAAAATGTTTGTGAGCACTGATGCAAATATGGTTGAGGTAAATCCATTAATTTTGACAAAAGAGGAAAAAATTGTTTGTTTAGATGCAAAAATTAATTTCGACTCAAATGCTTTATTCAGACACCCAGAAATTGTTGAATTAAGAGATTTAAACGAGGAAGATCCTACCGAGATAGAAGCAAGCAAACATGATCTTGCATATATCAAGCTTGATGGAAATATTGGCTGTATGGTGAACGGAGCAGGACTAGCGATGGCAACTATGGATATAATTAAATTGTATGGTAAAGAGCCAGCAAATTTTTTAGATGTAGGTGGAGGAGCGTCTAAAGAAAAAGTATCTGCCGCATTAAAGATAATTCTCTCAGATAAAAATGTTAAAGGTATTTTAATAAATATTTTTGGAGGAATTATGAGATGTGATGTTCTAGCCCAAGGAGTAGTAGATGCTGCTAAAGAAATGAATATTAGTGTACCTTTAGTTGTGAGATTAGCTGGCACTAATTTTAAAGAAGGAAAAGAAATTCTAGATAATTCTGGACTAGAATTAATTTCTGCAGAAAATTTAGATGATGCAGCAAAAAAAATTGTTGAGGCAATTAAATAAAATGTCAGTTTTAGTAAATAAGAATACCAAAGTAATTTGTCAGGGGTTTACTGGTTCACATGGAACTTTTCATTCAGAGCAGGCCATAAAATATGGAACTAATCTTGTTGGTGGAGTTACGCCGAAGAAGGGTGGTCAAAAACATTTGGACAGACCAGTTTTTAACAGTGTTGCAGAAGCAAAAAATGAGGTAGGAGCAGATGCAACCATGATATATGTACCTGCTAAATTTGCAGCAGCAGCTATTATTGAAGCTATTGATGCATCGGTCAAACTTATTGTTTGTATAACTGAGGGAATTCCAATTCAGGATATGCTTAAAGTAAGACAAAAATTAAGGAGCTCTAATAGTAGATTGATTGGACCTAATTGTCCCGGAATAATTACACCAGATGAGTGTAAAATTGGAATTATGCCGGGTAATATTCATAAAAGAGGAAGTGTTGGTATCGTATCAAGGTCAGGCACATTAACATATGAGGCAGTAGCCCAAACAACTGAAAATGGTCTGGGTCAATCAACTTGTATAGGAATTGGTGGAGATCCTATAAATGGAACAAATTTTATTGATTGTTTAGATTTATTTTTAAACGATGATGAAACAGAGTCTATTTTAATGATAGGTGAAATTGGAGGAACAGCGGAGGAAGAGGCCTCTGAGTTTATAAAAAACCATAAAGTTAAAAAACCAATTGTTGGATTTATCGCAGGAATTACTGCTCCACCAGGCAGAAGAATGGGGCACGCAGGTGCTATAATTTCAGGAGGAAAGGGTGGAGCTGAAGATAAAATTAAAAAGATGGAAGAATGTGGTATAACAGTGGCTAAATCGCCATCAATAATTGGAAAAACTTTATTTAATAAACTGTCTAATTGAAAAAAGATATTAGGGAGCTATATATAATATAAAGAGATGTCTTCATCAAAAAATCTTGATTTCGAAAAAACTTCATTTTTAAATAAATCTAATAGTGCATTTATTGAACAAATGTATCTTAAGTTTGTTAATAAGGATCCAGATTTACCAGCTAGCTGGAAAGATTATTTTGAGGGAATTGGAGAAGAGTTGAATATTATTACAAAAGAAATTAATGGACCTTCGTGGGGACCAAAAAAGAACAAGGTTAACGTTGATGAACTTCAAAAAAAAATAGAAGATCAAGATAATAATGATTTCGATAATGTCAAATTAGACACTTCAGAAAAATTTAATTTTCAATTACTTGCTGACTCAAACAAGGACTCAATAAGCGCTGTAGCACTGATTAGAGCATATAGACTAAGAGGACATTTATTAGCAGATCTTGATCCTTTAGAAATGAGAGAGTCAGAATATTTAGATGAGCTCCATCCAGATTTTTACGGATTTAAAAAAGAAAATTACGATAAGAAAATTTTTCTAAATGGGGTAATCAATCGTAATTATGCAAATATAAAAGAAATACTTAAGTTTGTGAAAAAGACTTATTGTGGAAAAATAGGTTATGAGTTCATGCATATTTCAAATCCAATTGAAAGAAAGTGGTTTAGAGACAGAATAGAGCAAGATAAAAATGCGCTTCAATTTACAAAAAATGGTAAAGAGGCAATTTTAAATAAATTAGTACAGGCAGAAGGATTTGAAAAATTTTTAGCTACTAAGTATGTGGGAACAAAAAGGTTTGGTTTAGACGGCGGTGAAAGTTTAATACCTGCTCTTGAACAAATAATTAAAATTGGTGGTCAAAATAATATTAAAGAAGTTAAAATAGGTATGTCTCATAGAGGTAGACTTAATGTTTTGGCAAATGTTTTGCAAAAATCTTACAAAAAAATTTTTAATGAATTTGCTGGTGAGTTTAGTTCTGACACTGAGGATAGTGCTGGAGATGTTAAATATCATCTGGGAGCATCATCAGATAGGGAATTTGATGGAAATTCAGTTCATGTTAGTTTAACAGATAATCCTTCTCACCTTGAGGCTGTTAACCCAGTTGTTTTGGGACAGACGAGGGCTAAACAATTTTTTCATAAAGACCGTGAGAGAAACAAAGTTATACCTATTCTCATTCATGGGGATGCTGCTTTTGCAGGCCAAGGTGTGGTAGCAGAATGTTTTGCAATGTCTGGACTACCAGGACACAACACTGGAGGAACGATTCATATTATTGTTAATAATCAGATAGGATTTACTACTAGTCCGAGATTTGCTAGGTCTTCACCTTATCCATCTGATGTTGCAAAAATGGTAGAGGCTCCAATTCTTCATGTGAATGGAGATGATCCAGAAGCAGTTGTTTATGCAACCAGAATAGCAACAGAATTTCGACTAAAATTTAATAGAGACGTAGTAGTAGATTTAATTTGTTATAGAAGATTTGGACATAATGAGGGAGATGAGCCTTCATTTACTCAACCTTTAATGTATAAAAAAATTAGATCTCACCCCAGTGTTTATAAAATTTATGGAAATAAATTGGTAGACGAAAAATCTATAACTCAAGAATTATTAAGTCAAAATGTTAAATCTTTTAAAGATTTACTTGATGAACAATATAAAAGTGCAAAAGACTATAAACCTAAAATAAAATGGTTTGAAGGAACATGGTCGAGATATAAACCAGAAAAAGGTAAAGATAAAAGAGGTATAACTGGTTATGATGAAGAAAAGTTAAAATTAATTTCAGATAAAATTAATGTAATTCCTGAAGATAAAAAAATTCATAAAACTATATCCAAAATATTCAATGCCAGAAGAGGAGTTATTGAGAAAGGTGTTGGAATAGATTGGTCCTCAGCGGAGGCTCTGGCGTTTGGATCTTTGCTGGAAGAGGGATATCCAGTAAGACTTGTAGGACAAGATTCTGGAAGAGGGACATTCAGTCAAAGACATTCTGTGTTGAGAAATCAGATAGATAATTCTAGGTACATCCCTCTTAATAATATTTCTAATAATCAAAAGCAATTTGAAGTAGTTGATAGCTTTTTATCTGAACTTGCAGTTTTGGGCTTTGAATACGGTTACAGTCTAGTGGAGCCAAATACACTTACGCTTTGGGAAGCACAATTTGGTGACTTCGCAAATGGCGCTCAAGTAGTAATTGATCAATTTATTGCATCTGGTGAGAGAAAATGGAATAGAGCATCTGGTTTAGTAATGTTATTGCCTCATGGATATGAAGGACAAGGACCAGAGCATTCATCAGCAAGGCTAGAAAGATTTTTACAACTATGCTCAAACGATAATATGCAAGTGATGAACTGCACAACTCCAGCAAATTATTTTCATGCTTTAAGAAGACAAATGCATAGAAGTTTCAGAAAGCCCCTCATTATAATGACACCAAAATCTCTGTTAAGAAATAAATATTGTATTTCAAACTTAGAAGATTTTAACAAAAAAAATAGTTTCCATAGAGTGTTGTGGGATCATGCTATCGATCCTAAGTCTAAAGGATTTATTAAACTAAAAGAAAGTTCTAAAATTAAAAAAGTAATTCTTTGTTCTGGAAAAGTATATTTTGATTTATTAGATGCTAGGGAAAAGCTTAAAAGAGATGATGTTGTAATGTATAGAATTGAACAATTATATCCATTTCCAGCAAAAGCGTTAGTTAATGAGTTGAAACCATATGCTAAAAATGCTGAATTCTTTTGGTGTCAAGAAGAACCAAAAAATATGGGTGCTTGGTTTTCAGTAAGAGATTATATCCAATGGACATTAGATAATATAAAGGCTAATAATAATAATGTTTCTTATATAGGAAGAAGTCCGGACGCGACACCAGCAACTGGTTATGCGAAAAGGCATGTTTTTCAACAACAAGAAATTATTAAAAAAGTGTTTGAATAAAAAAGATGAGTGAAAAAATTGTAGTCCCTGTTTTAGGAGAAAGTATTTCTGAGGCAACAGTTTCAAAATGGTTAAAAACTGAAGGAGACAAAGTTGAAGTTGATGAACCAGTAGTTGAATTGGAGACCGATAAAGTTAATTTAGAGGTGCCATCACCAGTAAATGGCATTCTATCAGAAATAATTTCAAAAAATGGCGCTATAGTTGAGGTAGGAGCTCTACTTGGCTCAATCTCAGTAGATACAACTGACTTAGTTGAAAAAGAAAAAATTCAAAAAACTGAGACAACAATTAAAGAAAACAATGTTGTTAATCTAGAATTACAAAAAGATGAACCTCAAGTTTTTGAAAAAGAGTCTATGAACAATACTTTTACTGAGGAACCATTAGTTTTAACAAATGAGGTCCAAGAAGAAAATAAGTCAGAAAGTAAAAAAAATAATCAATCTTTATCTCCAGCAGTTAGAAAAATTGTTGCTGAAAATAAAATTGATATTCAATCAATAGATGGCTCAGGAAAAGACGGAAGAATTTTAAAAGGTGATTTATTAAGTTTAATGGGCGTACAACCCCAACCTTCTCAGAGAAAAGCTAAATATGGTTTAGAGGAAAAAATTAGAATGACAAGATTGAGACAAACAATTGCTAAAAGATTAAAACAAGCACAAGAAAATGCTGCACTACTTACGACTTTTAATGAGGTTGATATGTCTGGTATCATTGAAATGAGAAAAGAAAATCAAGAAGATTTTCAAAATAGATATGGAATTAAATTAGGTTTTATGTCCTTTTTTGTAAAAGCTTGTATAGTTGCTCTGAAGTCTTTCCCAGTAGTAAACGCTGAGATTGATGGTGAAGATATAATTTATAAAAATTATTATAATATCAGTTTTGCTGTTGGCACAGAAAAAGGTTTGGTTGTTCCGGTATTAAAAAATGCAGATGAGTTATCTTTTGCAGATATAGAGAAAAAAATCAAAGTTATTTCTGAAAAAGCAAAAGATGGAAAGTTAACTATTGAAGATCTCCAAGGTGGAACATTTACCATTAGTAATGGTGGGGTCTATGGATCTATGTTATCTACTCCTATCCTAAATTTACCTCAATCTGGTGTACTTGGAATGCATAATATAGTTGAAAGGCCAATAGTAGTTGATGGAGAGATTAAGGTAAGACCTGTAATGTATTTAGCTTTATCGTATGACCATAGAATTATAGATGGAAAAGAGTCAGTCTCTTTTTTAAAAATGGTAAAAGAAAATTTAGAGCAGCCAAGAAGGTTATTTTTAGATATTTAAATGTTAGAAAAATTTCAAGCAGTTGTAATTGGTGGTGGACCTGGTGGTTACGTTTGTGCAATTAGATTAGCACAATTAGGATTAAAAACAGCCTGCATTGAGTCCAGAGGCTCTTTGGGGGGAACTTGTTTGAATATTGGTTGTATACCCTCAAAAAGTTTACTCAATCTCTCAGAAGAATTTCATAAAGTTAAAGACCTATCTAACAAAGGTATAGAGGTAGGAAATGTAAAATTAAATTTGAATAAAATGATGAAGAGCAAAGACAAAGCAGTAACTGTTCTTACAAAAGGAGTTGAATACCTATTGAAAAAAAACAAGGTAACTTACTTTAAAGGACATGGAAGCTTTAAATCAAAAAATGAAATTCTAATAAAGAACGATGAAAGTAAAAAAACAATCATCCAAACAGAAAAAACAATTATTGCAACAGGATCAGTCCCAGTTTCACTGCCAGGGATAGATATAGATGAAAAAATAATTGTTTCCTCAACAGGGGCTTTGAAATTAGAGAAAGTACCACAGAAAATGGTAGTTGTGGGAGGAGGTTATATAGGATTAGAGATGGGATCTGTATGGTCAAGACTTGGATCAGAGGTTCAAGTTGTTGAATTTTTAGATCACATTACACCCGGAATGGATAAAGAAATCTCTTTAGAATTTATGAAAATTTTAAAAAAACAGGGAATAAAATTTAATATGCAAAATAAAGTTGAAGCAATTAAAAAAAACGCAGTGGGAGCAATAGTTTCTACATTAGATAAAGATGGTAACAAAAATAATTTTGAGTGTGATGTTGTTTTAATTTCTGTTGGCAGAAAACCGAATACAGATGGTTTAAATTTAGAGTCTATAGGAGTTGATCTTGATGAAAGAAAAAGAATTAAAACTGATAAAAATTTTAAGACAAGCGTTGAAAGTATTTATGCAATAGGTGATGTAATTGATGGTCCGATGCTTGCACATAAAGCAGAGGATGAAGGTATAGCTGTTGCAGAAAATATAGTTGGTCAATCTGGGCATGTAAATTACGATACAATCCCAGGAGTAATTTATACAACACCAGAAGTTGCATCAATTGGTAAAACTGAGGAACAATTAAAAGAATTAAATAAGAAATATAAAGTAGGGAAATTTTTATTTATGGCTAATTCAAGAGCTAAGGCCATAGATGATGCAGAAGGTTTTGTTAAAATTTTAGCTGATGAGCAAACTGATAAAGTATTAGGTGCACATATAATTGGACCTCACGCAGGAGAATTAATAGCAGAGATAGGAGTTGCAATGGAATTCGGAGCAAGTGCAGAAGATATCGCCCGAACTTGTCATGCTCATCCAACCTTTTCTGAAGCAGTTAAAGAAGCCGCTTTATCAGTAGATAAAAGAGCAATACACTCTTAATTTTTTTTCATAATATAAAAATATGAAATTTCCGATTCTTGTACCAAATATTTTTAATCATCCATTTACTTATGAAAGTAATTTAAATCTTAAAGTTGGTGATTATGTACTTGTACCTTTTGGAAAATCCAAAATTACTGGTGTTGTTTGGGACGAATTTGAAAAAAATAACAATAAAGATTTTAAGACTAAAAATGTAATCAAGAAATTTGACGTTACTCCATTAAAAAAAAATACAATAAACTTTTTAAATTGGTTTGCAGAATATAATCTTATCCCAAAGGGTATGGCATTAAAGCTAGTGCTCTTAAGCAGCAAGGCAATAGAAAATAAAGAAACTCAACTTTATCAAATATTTGATAACAAAATTAAACAAAACTTAATCAAGCTTTCTAGTGATCAAAATAAATCTCTAAAAAAAATGAATGTTTCAAATAAAAAATTTAGAGTTCATGTTTTGCAAGGCACCACTGGATCAGGTAAAACTTTAGTTTATTTTGAATCGTTAAAACCTCTGATAGAGAAGGGTTTTCAAGGATTAATTTTATTACCAGAAATAGGTTTAACTGGTCAGTTTGAACAAAAATTTTTAGAGTATTTTGGTTTTAACCCCGCAGTTTGGCATTCTGGTATTTCAAAAAAAAAGAAAGAATTAATTTGGAGCGGTGTTTCTAATGGTAAAATAAAAATAATTATTGGTGCAAGGTCTTCATTATTTTTACCATTTAAAAAATTAGGAATGATAATTGTTGATGAGGAACATGATCAATCATTTAAACAGGATGAGGGCATAACCTACAATGCTCGTGATATGGCGATTTCTAGAGCATCTTTTGAAAATATTCCAATCAATTTAATTACTGCTGTTCCATCTATAGAAACTTTTGAAAATATTAAAAAAGGTAAATACGAGGTTTCAAGGTTAAATGAAAGATATCAAAACGCAGCTTTACCTAATTATGAAATTATTAATTTAAATAATACAAAACTTGAAAAACAATCATGGCTATCAAATAAAATTATTGAAAAAGTTAATTTACATTTGGAAAAAAAAGATCAAGTTTTGTTTTTTTTAAACAGAAGAGGTTTTTCTCCAAATGCTTTATGCAATAAGTGTTTTACAAGTTTTACATGTCCAAATTGTAGTATCAATTTAGTTTATCATAAAAATAAAAATAACTTATTATGCCATTATTGTGGATATAAATCTGATCTTAAAAGGAACTGTACAAAAGAAGGGAATTGTGAATTTATTTTTAGTGGCCCTGGTGTTGAGAGAATTTCAGAAGAGGTCAAAAGAAAATTTCCTGGAAAAAAAATAGAGATTTTCTCAAGTGACACAATGAATAAAAAAGATTCTAAAGAAAAAATGGATAAAATTATTAATAATGAAACGCATATTTTGGTTGGAACTCAATTAATTTCAAAAGGTTTTCATTTTCCAAGCTTAAATTGTATTGTAGTTGTTGATATCGATCTTTCATCTCAAGGACATGATTTAAGAGGTGCAGAAAAAAATTTGCAGCTTTATCATCAACTTTCAGGACGTGCAGGAAGAACAGGAAAGCCAGCAACGGTATATTTTCAAACTTATGAAAATAATACTAAGATGATTTCAGAAATTACAAGTAAAAATCCAGATATTTTTTTAGAAAGAGAGCTAGAGATAAGAAAAAAAAATAAACTACCTCCATTTCAAAGGTTTATTTCTTTAATCTTAACGGGAGATAATGAAATTAAATTAGAAAAAGAAGCTATTAATTTTAAAAATTTTATTGAAAATAAAATTGAAGGAAAAATATTAGGGCCAGTGAATGCTCCATTATTTAGATTAAAGAGAAAATTTAGAATTAGATTTTTAATTAGAGGCTTAAAATCCATTAAACTACAAAGCTCTCTTGCAAAAATTATTCCAAAATATAAATTTTCTTCTGGAATAAAACTTTCAGTTGATGTTGACCCAATTAACTTTAATTAACGACCAAAAAGAGGACTTTTTTTCGAATCCGTTACTTGAAGACACAAAGGTCGTATGCTATTTAGAGCGTGATTTTTAAATAATCTTCAACATTATAGAGGAATTAAGTTGAGTAAAGACACAGGATTTTCAATAACTTCAGCTGAAAGGTATTCTCTTGCCCTTTTTGAACTTTCAGAGGAAAACAATCTTTTAAGTCAGATCGAAGATCAGTCTTCGTCTATTCTTAATTTAATTAATCAAAGTGAAGATTTTTCTAATTTGATTAAAGATCCAACTACAAGCCAAGAAGATTTACTAAAAGTAATCAATACAATCTCTGAAAATAATAAATTTGAGTCTTTATTTAAAAATTTTTTAAGTTTCTTAATTCAAAAAAGACGTTTCTTTTTTATTGAACGTATCCTTAAAAGCTTTGTCGAAATTTGTTCAAGAAAAAGAGGTGAACTTAAGGCAGGATTAAAATCAGCAAAAGAATTATCTAATGAAGAAATTGCAAAAATTACAGAGGAGTTAACAAAAAATTTTAGCTCAAAAATAAAATTAAACTACAAACATGATGAAAGTTTAATAGGAGGTTTGGTAGTACAAGTAGGAAGTACTATGGTTGATACCTCAATTAAAAATAAATTACAACAAATCGAAAATAGAATGATAGAGGCATAAATGGAAATAAATCCTTCAGAAGTTACAAAAATATTAAAAGAACAAATTAAAAATTTTGGTGATAAAGCAGAAGTCACAGAAGTCGGTCAAGTTTTATCTGTTGGAGACGGTATTGCTAGGATTTATGGTTTAGATAATGTACAAGCTGGTGAAATGGTAGAGTTTGCAGATGGTTCAAAAGGTATGGCTCTAAACTTAGAAAGTGAAAACGTTGGTGTCGTAATTTTTGGTGATGACAGAAATGTTAAAGAAGGGGATGTAGTAAAAAGAACTGGTAATATTGTTGATACCCCAGTTGGAAAAGAATTATTAGGAAGAGTAGTGGATGGTTTAGGAAATCCTATTGATGGAAAAGGACCATTAGACAAAGGAATTAAAAAAAGTAGAGTTGAAGTAAAAGCACCCGGTATTATTCCCCGACAATCAGTAAGTGAACCAATGCAAACAGGTTTAAAATCAATTGACAGTCTTGTCCCAATTGGGAGAGGACAGAGAGAATTAATTATTGGAGACAGACAAACTGGTAAAACTGCAGTTGCTGTGGATGCAATTATTAATCAAAAAAAAATAAATGAGTCTGGTGATGAAAAACAAAAACTTTATTGCATTTATGTAGCAGTTGGACAAAAAAGATCAACAGTAAGACAAATTCAAAAAACATTAGAAGAAGCTGGAGCTATGGAGTACACAACAATCGTTGCTGCTACTGCATCTGACTCTGCTCCTTTACAATTCTTAGCACCATACACAGGTTGTGCTATGGGTGAGTATTTTAGAGATAATGGAATGCATGCGTTAATAATTTATGATGATTTGTCTAAACAAGCAGTTGCTTATAGACAAATGTCATTGCTATTAAGAAGACCTCCAGGACGTGAGGCTTATCCTGGAGATGTATTTTATCTTCATAGTAGATTACTTGAAAGAGCAGCAAAATTAAGTGACGAACATGGTGGTGGATCACTTACAGCATTGCCAATTATTGAAACACAAGGTGGAGACGTATCCGCGTTTATTCCTACTAACGTTATTTCAATTACAGACGGACAAATTTTCCTTGAAACAGAACTATTTAACCAAGGTATAAGACCTGCAATTAACGTAGGTTTATCAGTATCTAGGGTTGGATCATCTGCACAAACAAAAGCTATGAAAAAGGTTTCAGGCTCAATGAAACTTGAACTTGCACAATATAGAGAAATGGCAGCTTTTGCTCAATTTGGATCTGATTTAGATGCATCTACTCAGCAACTTTTAAATAGAGGCTCTAAGTTAACTGAACTTTTAAAACAAAAACAATATTCACCCATGACTGTTGCAGAACAAGTTATTTCAGTATTTTGTGGAGTAAAAGGTTATCTGGATGATATTGATTTAAAAGACGTTGCTGAATTTGAGAGCAAGATTATTGAAAAATGTAAATCAGATAAGCCTGAAATTATCGAGTCAATTTTAAGTTCAGGAAAACTTGAGGAAGATAAAGAAAAATTACTTGTTGAGGTAATTACTCAATTAAAAGGAAATTTTAAATCTTAAAAATTTATGGCAAGTTTAGACGACTTAAAAAAAAGAATAGCTAGTGTAAAGTCTACACAGAAAATTACTAAAGCTATGAAAATGGTTGCAGCAGCTAAATTAAGAAGAGCTCAAGAAAGCGCTGAGAAGGGAAGACCTTACTCTGAAAAAATGAATAATGTTATTTTAAATTTATCAAATGGTATATCTGATAAAGAAAATGCACCAAAGTTATTGTCAGGGACTGGTCAGGAAAAAACTCATCTTTGTGTGGTGATGACTTCTGATAGGGGTTTATGTGGCGGATTTAATTCTAATATTATTAAAAAAGCTAAAAGTTATTTTGCAAAGATTTTAGATGAAGGTAAAGAACTTAAAATTATTACAGTAGGCTCAAAAGGAAATGACCAATTAAAAAGAGTTTATGGTGATAAAATAATTGAAAATATTTCTTTCAAAGAGTCTAAAAATGCAAATTATTTTGATGCTGACAAAGTTGGGAAAATGGTAATTGAAAAATTCGAGGCAGGAGAATTTGATGTTTGTACAATTTTTTATAACCAATTTAAAAATGTAATTACTCAAATTCCTCAAGCACAGCAAATTATCCCTTTAAACAATGAAGGAGAAGAAAACAGTTCAGAAGAAAGTTACGAATTTGAACCAGATGAAGATGAAATTTTAAGTAATTTATTGCCAAAAAATATTTCTACGCAAATATTTAAGGCTATGTTAGAGAATTCAGCTAGCGAACAAGGGTCTAGAATGAGTGCAATGGATAATGCGACCCGAAACGCAGGTGAAATGGTTGACAAACTTACTATCGAATATAATAGAAGTCGTCAGGCAGCAATTACAAAAGAACTAATAGAAATCATATCAGGAGCAGAAAGTTTATAATTATGAGCAAAGGAATAATCACACAAGTTATTGGAGCAGTAGTTGACGTGAAATTTGATGGTGAACTACCAGAAATTTTAACAGCATTGGAATGTAAAAATGGTGATAACAGATTAGTTTTAGAGGTAGCACAACACTTAGGTGAAACTACTGTCAGAACAATTGCCATGGATGCTACTGAAGGACTAAAAAGAGGTGATGAAGTTACCAACACAAATGCTCCTATTCAAGTTCCGGTTGGGCCTGAAACTCTCGGAAGAATTATTAATGTAATTGGTGAACCAATTGACGAAAGAGGTGAAGTTAAAACCAAAGAAAGTTGGCCAATTCATAGAGCTGCACCTGAATTTAATGACCAATCAACAGAAACTGAAATCCTTGTAACAGGTATCAAAGTAATTGATTTGCTTGCACCGTATGCAAAAGGTGGAAAGATTGGATTATTTGGTGGAGCGGGAGTAGGAAAAACAGTTTTAATTATGGAATTAATTAATAACGTTGCAAAAGCTCATGGTGGTTTTTCAGTTTTCGCGGGAGTTGGAGAGAGAACTAGAGAAGGAAATGACCTTTATCATGAAATGATTGAGTCTGGAGTAATTAAAAAAGAGGGAGCTGGTTCAAAAGCTGCTTTAGTTTATGGACAGATGAATGAACCTCCTGGAGCAAGAGCAAGAGTTGCACTTACA
>CACJED010000013.1 GCA_902592285.1 uncultured Pelagibacteraceae bacterium
AAAATAGATCTTTTATATTCGATGAAAAAGGTAAGCAAATACAAGCTAAATCTAAAGGTTATATTCATCGGTTTTAGAAGTTAATCGTTGTCTTTTTTATCTTTTTTTGTATTGTGCGGGCTTAAAATTTAACAACCAACAACTTAAGGTTAATATGAGCGGAACAGTCGAAACAATACTATTATATACAATTGGAGCTGGTTTATTATCTATCGTTTATGGATTTTTAACTGGAAAAAATATTCTTAATTCAAGTGCAGGAAATGCAAAAATGCAAGATATTGCTTCTGCAATTCAAATTGGTGCTAAGGCATATTTAGCAAGACAATATAAAACTATTGCTATTGTTGGTGCTGTAGTTTTAGTAATTGTAAGTATTGCATTTAGTCCACTAGTAGGTCTTGGTTATTTAATAGGTGCCGCTTTATCAGGTATTGCTGGGTACGTAGGAATGTTAGTTTCTGTAGAAGCTAATGTTAGGACAGCTGAAGCATCTAGAAAAGGCTTAGCTCAAGGTCTATCCGTTGCATTTAAATCTGGTGCTGTAACAGGAATGTTGGTTGCTGGTTTGGCACTATTATCTATAGCTGTTTATTATTATATATTATTGAAATCTAATGTTGATGAAAGAGAAATTGTAAATGCTTTAGTTGCATTAGGTTTTGGAGCTTCTCTAATTTCTATTTTTGCGAGATTAGGTGGTGGAATTTTTACAAAAGGTGCAGACGTAGGCGCTGACTTAGTTGGAAAAGTTGAAGCTGGAATTCCAGAAGATGATCCTAGAAATCCTGCTGTAATTGCAGATAATGTTGGTGACAATGTAGGAGATTGTGCTGGGATGGCTGCTGATTTATTCGAAACATACGCAGTAACAATTGTTGCAACAATGGTTTTATCTTCAATTTTCTTTGTTGGTGATCTAAATATGATGATTTATCCTTTATCTATTGGTGCCGCATGTTTGTTAACATCTATTGTCGGAACATTTTTTGTTAAACTTGGAAAAAGTAACAACGTTATGAATGCTTTATATAAAGGATTTGTTGTATCTGCAGTGGCGTCTCTAGTAATTCTATGGCCCGTTACAGACCATGTAATTGGTTTTACAAATGAATATACAGTAAATGATAAAACTTTTAATGGGATGGATCTGTATTATTGTGGTGTTATAGGATTAGTTATTACTGGATTATTAATCTGGATTACTGAATACTATACAGGAACAAGCTATAGACCAGTTAAATCTGTTGCTCTATCATCCACAACAGGTCATGGCACAAATGTTATTCAAGGCTTGGCAGTTTCTATGGAAGCAACTGCTATACCTGCATTAATAATTGTTGCCGGTATTCTTATTACTAATTCTATTGCTGGACTCTTTGGTATTGCAATTGCTGTAACTACTATGCTTGCGTTAGCTGGTATGGTTGTAGCTTTAGACGCATATGGTCCTGTTACAGACAATGCTGGAGGTATTGCTGAAATGTCTAATCTGGATAAAAAAGTAAGAAAGACAACCGATGCTTTAGATGCAGTTGGTAATACAACTAAAGCTGTAACAAAAGGTTATGCTATTGGTTCGGCAGGTTTAGGTGCATTAGTTTTATTTGCTGCTTACACTGAAGACATCAAACATTTTTCAAAAGAAGCAGGATCTGCATTAGAAGGTATCGTAGTAACTTTTGATTTATCTAACCCTTACGTAGTCGTTGGCTTATTAATTGGTGGAATGTTACCTTATCTTTTTGGTTCAATGGGAATGCAAGCAGTTGGAAGAGCAGGTGGTGCAGTCGTAGTTGAAGTGAGAAGACAATTTAAAAAATTCCCAGGTATTATGAAAAGAAAACAAAAACCTGATTATGCTAAATTAGTGGATTTACTTACTGTTGCTGCAATTAAGGAAATGATTGTACCATCATTGTTACCAGTTTTATCACCTGTTGTTTTATATTTTATAATTCTATCAATTGGTGGACAAGTTGCTGCTCTAGCCGCAGTCGGTGCAATGTTACTCGGTGTTATTATTACGGGATTGTTTGTCGCTGTATCAATGACAGCTGGTGGAGGAGCTTGGGATAATGCAAAAAAATATATCGAAGACGGCAATCATGGAGGAAAAGGTTCTGAAGCACATAAAGCTGCGGTAACAGGTGATACGGTTGGAGATCCCTATAAAGATACTGCTGGTCCTGCAGTTAATCCAATGATCAAGATTACCAATATCGTTGCACTTTTATTATTAGCTGTAATCGCCTCTTAAATATTTATTTAATTTTTGATCCTCTTTTTACCAAGGGGATCATCAATTTTTTGTCTCACTGATGATAAAAAATTATATATGAAAGACTTTTTCTTATAGTTAATACCTGTAACATTTTCGTCAAAACTAATTTTTTTCATATCATCTTTATTAAAAAAATCTTTACTTAAAAGAATTCCGTTTTTATCAATTTCTAAAATTAAAACATCGTTTTTAATCAATTTTTTTTCACCTAACTTCATAAGTTTTGAACCACTAGTTTTACGTTCAATATATATGTAAACATCATTATCAAACTTACTTTTAGTTGAAGGCGGACCTATCAAACTTATAATATCATTCTTATTTGTATAATTAACCTTAAGTTTGCTTTGTTTATTTTCTAAATTATGTACACCATGATGCAGAACAACTTTGTTTAATGTACAACTTGATAATAATATAAATAATAGTATTAATATTTTTTTCATGAATTCTGAATATTTAAATTTTTATAATAATTTAATTAAATTAACCACCAATAAATCTCTTTATCAGGGGATTAAAAATGATAAAGACACATTTAGTGATAGATTATCTTTATTCTTATTTCATTTTGCTTTCATACTTAAAGAATTTAAAAATGATAAGAATGATAAGATATTACAAGAATTATATGATTTTAATTTTAGGCAACTAGAGCTAAGCATTAGAGAAATAGGATATGGTGATCAATCAATTAACAAAAAAATGAAAGATTATATAAATGTGTTTCACGGTATTATATCAGAAATTCACTTTTGGGATGAAATGAAAATAGACAAAAAAAGAGATTGTCTTTTAAAGTTTTTACAAAATTTTGAAAATACCAGATATTTGGTTGATTATTTTGACAATTTTAATAACGATCTTAAAAAAAATAATTTGAATTCATATTTAAACAGTGTAAATAATCATTAATTATGGCTGTACCAAAACGTAAACAAACACCGTCAAGAACTGGAATGCGAAGATCTCAGAATATGAAGTTTTCTTCAAAAAATATTGTCGAAGATAAAAAATCTGGTGAATATAGATTATCTCATCATCTAGATTTAAAAACAGGTATGTATAAAGGTCGTCAGGTTTTAGACCCTAAAGAATAATTATATTAAATAATTAACTAATGTCATTTATGATTAAAATTGCAGTTGATGCAATGGGTGGTGACAATTCACCAAAAAAAATAATTGATGGAATAATTAAACATCATTCATACAATGATAATGTATTTTATAAAATTTTTGGTGATAAAGAAAAAATAAATAAATACTTAAGTAATAAAATTAAAAATACTCATTATGAAATTGTAAATACACTTAATAAAGTGTCTAGCGAAGATAGTCCTTTAGAAGCAGCTAAAAGAGGCAAAGATACAAGTATGTGGCTCGCAATCGAAAGTGTTAAAAAGAAAGATTGTGATATTGTTATTTCAGCAGGTAATACAGGTGCATTATTAGTTATTTCAAAACTAAATTTAAAAATGATAGAAAATATAGACAAACCTGCATTATCAGCATTATGGCCGAATAAAAAAGGAATGAGTGTTGTCTTAGATCTAGGAGCAAATATTGAATGTAGTTCTAAAAATTTATTTGATTTTTCAATAATGGGAGCCTCTTTATATAAATCATTATATCCTGAAGAAACTCCAAAAGTTGCATTACTAAATATTGGATCTGAAGAATTAAAGGGAAATGAAATAATTAAAGAAACATATAAAATTATGAACGATAAAAAATCAAATGATTATAATTTTTTAGGATATATTGAGGGTAATGAATTAATGAATGGAGAAGTGAATGTAATTGTCTCAGATGGATTTACTGGAAATGTTGCTCTTAAAACTGCAGAAGGAACGGCTAACTTTATAACCAATGAACTTAAAAAAGCTTTAGGAGGATCAATAATAGGTAAAATTTCCTCATTATTAAATATCTCAAATTTAAAAAAGTTTAAAAAAAGATTAGATCCAAGGCTATATAATGGGGCTATATTTATTGGTTTAGACTCTCCAGTTGTTAAAAGTCATGGCGGAACAGATTATATAGGTTTTTCAAATTCACTTGATGTTTGTTGTAAAATAATTAAAGGTAATTTAATAGAAAAAATCAAAAAAAATATTTAATTATGAGAATTAATTTAACTAAAAAAGATTTAGTTAACTTGATTTATATGCAATTAGGATATTCTAAGCAAATTTCTGAAAATTTAATAGATGATTTTTTTCAAACAATTATTGAAAACTTATCGAAAGAAAAAACTTTAAAATTATCAAAATTTGGTACTTTTTCTATTAGACAAAAAAAATCTAGAGTTGGCAGAAATCCAAAAACAAAAAAAGAGGCAGTTATCTCAGAACGAACTGTTGTCTTATTTAAACCCTCAAAAGAATTTAAAGATTTTGTAAATTTTAATATTAATGAGTAAATCTGATGATGCATATAAAACAATTGGTGAGGTAGTTAAGATATTAGATTTAAAAAGTAGATCAGGTCAAAAAACACCCACTCACACAATTAGATTTTGGGAAAAAGAGTTTAAACAAATTAAACCAAAAATATTATCTGGTAATAGAAGATATTATAATAAAACAAATATAGACTTACTTAAAAAGATCAAATTTTTACTTAAGGATCAAGGAATGACTATAAATGGTGTAAAAAAGCTTTTGAATTCAGGCTATTCTTATCAACTTGACGAAATTTCAAATAAAACTATAACGACTAATAATTTAAAACATAAAATAACCAATATTTCTAAAATAATAAAAGAATTAAAAAATATAAAATAAGATGGCAAAAAAAACACACGTTAAAGTAAGATTAGTTCCTGAAACTAAACCTGATAGTCCTTTTTTTTATTATGTTAAAAAACCTGCTGGAGGTGAAAAAGCTAAAATAAAATTAAAGGCCAAAAAATATAATCCAACAACAAGAAAACATGAAGTTTTTATTGAAAAAAAACTTCCACCTCACAGTAAATAATTATTTTTTTTTAAAGTTTCTTCTCTCAAAATCTATATATGACCAAATCATATTTTTCCAAATACGATTAGTAATTTTTGGGTCAATCTTATTCTTAATTGATTTTTTCTTAATATTACTCAAAATTTTATTAATTCTTTTTTGGTCAACAATTTGACTTCTTTTTTCTTTAAGTGCTAAAACTTTTTTTACTAAACTTGTTCTTTTTTTAATTACTTTGATCAGAGAATTATCTAATTTATCTAGCTCATATCTAATTTTATTAAGCTTTTTTCTTTTGTATGGCGACATTTATATATTTTGATATTAGAAGAATTATTATATTTATGCAATTATGTATACAGCTAATAATAGAATCAATAATCAATTGTCAATTTGGTTGATCACTATGTTTTTGATTATTTCAATAATGATTATTGTTGGTGGTTTAACAAGATTAACAGACTCTGGCCTTTCTATTACAAAATGGGAACTATTCTCAGGTTTATTACCGCCATTAAATGAAAATGAATGGATATTATATTTTAATCTTTATAAAGAAATACCTGAATTTAAATTACAAAATTTTAATATGAGTATACAAGAATTTAAATTTATTTTTTGGTGGGAGTGGGTACATAGATTTCTTGGGAGAGTAATTGGTATAATGTTTATTGTTCCTTTGATATACTTTTCATTTAAGATTAAGATTTCAATGTTATTGAATTTGTATCTTATTTTTTTTCTTATATGTTTCCAGGGATTTATAGGATGGTATATGGTTAGTAGTGGGTTAATTGATAGAATAGACGTAAGTCATTTTAGGCTGTCAATTCATCTGCTTATAGCTTTTTTGATTTTATCTTTAATTTTATGGAATTATTTGAAATTAAAAAATAACGATTACACCTTACGTAAAATAAAAAATAAAATTAATCCAATTCTACCTTTTTTATTTTTAGTTTTAATATTTATTCAAATAGGAGTAGGGGCATTTGTTGCTGGCTTGGATGCAGGTAAAATTTACAACTCTTGGCCATTAATGGATGCTACATATTTTCCAGACGATAATTTCGTTGAAAATTTATTTAAATTATCAGCATTCAGTGATCCATCTTTAGTACAATTTATACACCGTAATTTAGCTTATATCATTGGATTTTTTTATTTATGCATATTTTATAAAATTTATAAAAATAGAATGTATGATTTATACAAATCTGTAAATATTTTAGGTTTCTTTATATTTTTACAAATTATTTTAGGAATTTTTACTATAATCTATGGTGCACAGATTTATATATCATCTATGCACCAACTAAGTTCAATTTTTTTAGTTAGTTCGAGTATTTATTTTTTTTATTTAAATACGAATTAACTAACAGCTTTTAAACTTCCTTTAGAAGATTTATTCAAGGCTTGATCTAGATCCTCAATAATATCGTCAATGTGTTCTAAGCCTATACATAATCTTACATAACTTTGGGTAACACCTGAAGCAGCAAGCTCCTCTTTGTTTAATTGACTATGGGTTGTACTAGCAGGATGAATTGCTAAACTTCTAGCATCACCAATATTTGCAACATGATAAAACATTTTTAAAGACTCAATAAACTTTTTACCAGCTTCAAACCCGCCCTTTAATTCAATACCAATCATAGGTCCATTGCCACCTCTTAAATATTTTTTAGCTCTATCTGCTACATTTTTTTCATGTTCAGTAGAGTAAATAACTTTTGTTACTTCTTTATGACTCTTTAGATAATTAACAACTTTTTGAGCGTTTTCACAATGTTGTTTCATTCTTAAAGCAACTGTTTCAAGTCCTTGAATGATAGCAAAAGCATTATCTGGAGCACACGCAGATCCTAGATCTCTCAATAAACAAACTCTAGCTCTAACAGCGAATGGTATATTTGCACCAGTCAATTCAGGGACAGCTTTTCCCCAAATTGCTCCACTATAACTGTTATCTGGTTCATTAAATAATGGTTGTCTTTTTGGGTCTGCAGTCCAATCAAAATTTCCAGCATCAACAATGCTTCCAGCAATAGCAGTTCCATGACCACCAATATATTTTGTTAAAGAATGAATAACTACAGCAGCACCATGATCTATTGGTCTACATATTACAGGTGCAGCTGTGTTGTCCATTATTAAAGGAATGTTATATTTACGACCTATATCAGAAACTTCTTTAATTGGAAAAACTCTTAAATATGGATTTGGTAAAGTTTCGCCATAAAAAGCTCTAGTCTTATCATCAATTGCCTTTTCAAAGTTTTTAGGGTTTTTTGGATCAGCATATCTGATTTCAATACCTAGTTTACTCAAGGTGTGTGTGAATAAAGATACAGTTCCTCCATAAAGGTCTGTAGAGCTGATAATATTATCACCAGATTGAGCAACATTCAAAACAGCAAATGTTGAAGCGGTTTGACCTGAGGAAACTGTTAAACATGCTAAACCTCCCTCAAGTGCTGCTATCCTTTTTTCTAGAACATCATTAGTTGGATTCATTATTCTAGTGTAAATATTACCAAATTCTTTTAATGCAAAAAGATTAGCTGCATGATCAACACTATTAAATTGATAAGATGTAGTTCTATATATTGGAACAGCAACAGCATTTGTTGAGGGATCACTCCTATAATCCCCTCCGTGAATAGCTACAGTTTCAGGGTTATTTCTTTTAGTACTCATTTTTACTCCTTTTTTAGTGCTTTAACTTTATGTAAGGCGCACAATATAGTTCAAATGCCTACCGATTCTTTTTTAGGAAGTTCCATTTTAGCAGTATAAAGCCCGCAATAGGATCAAATCGGCAAATAAATATTTATCATAAAAGGTAATATTTGCAATATAAATATCAAATTGACTTTAAAATTAATAATAGTATTAATCCTGGCACAATGACAAATTTCTTGAAAAAAGACCAACTTATTTCTAACTGGTATGAAATAGATGCCAAAAATGCTGTAGTAGGTAGATTGGCTACTGTTATATCTAAGATAATTAGAGGTAAAAATAAAACTACTTTTACACCACATATGGACGATGGAGATTTTGTTGTTGTAAAAAACATAGAACATATAAAATTTACTGGAAAAAAATTTCATGATAAAAAATACTATAGACATACAGGGCATCCAGGTGGAATAAAAGAAACAACACCAGAAAAATTAGCAGAAAAGAAACCAGGTGAAGCTTTAAAGCTTGCTGTTAAAAGAATGCTACCAGGAGGTGTTTTAGGAAAAAAACAATTAACAAAACTGAAAATATATTCAGGAAATGAGCACCCACATACTGCTCAAAATCCAAAAATCATAGAATTAAATAAATTAAATACTAAAAACATAGTAAGAAGTTAAATGGAAACTGTTCAAAACACCCTTAAAAAAAATAAATTAAATTTAGACTTTAAAGATAGCAAGTATGCTACAGGAAGACGAAAAAAATCTATAGCCAAAGTTTGGTTAAAAAAAGGTACTGGTAAAATCTATGTTAATGGTAAATTATTTGATAAATATTTTGTTAGTGAAAATCATAAAATGCAAGTAACGAGACCTTTTGAAATTATTAATCAAGCAACTTCTTATGATGTAAGATGTAATGTTACTGGTGGAGGTCATACAGGACAAGCCGGTGCTATGGTCCATGGTATCTCAAAAGCTCTTGTAATGTTTGATGAAAATTTTAAAACTACTTTGAAAACTGAAAATTTGACTACTAGAGACCCAAGAGCTGTTGAAAGAAAAAAACCTGGTAGAAAAAAAGCAAGAAGAAGCTTCCAATTCTCTAAAAGATAATTTTTTTTTAACTTTTAACTGTTATAATATTAAATGCCTAAGATAAATGTTCTTATAGCCGGTTCTACAGGTTACATAGGAATTCAATTAATTAAATTGTTACTCAAGCATAAAAAAGTAAATATCAAATATTTATGTGGAAATAACTCAATTGGTAAAAATATATCAACTTTCGATGACAAATTAAAAAAAAAAAAATTACCAAAAATAATTAAATTTAAAAAAGAATTATTAAAAGAAGTGGATATAATATTCACTGCTTTACCAAATGGAGAAGCTCAAATAATTTCAAAATATCTTTTAAAAAAAAATAAACTAATTGATTTAGCTGCTGATTTTAGACTTAAAAATTCCAAAGAATATTTTAAATGGTATAAACAAAAACACAAAGCCCCAAAAAATATTAAGAAATCAATTTATGCATTACCTGAATTAACTGGTGATAAAATTAAAAAATTTCAAATAATTGGTTGTCCAGGGTGTTATCCAACTTCACTTTTACTTCCTTTGTTGCCATTAATCAAAAAAAATTTAATTAAAAAAGATAATATAATTATTGACTCTAAATCAGGTTACTCTGGAGCAGGCAGAGGTGTTCATAAAAAATATAAAAATAGAAATTTATATGAATCTTTAAGCGCTTATGGTGTAAGCTCCCATAGACATAATTCTGAGATTGAACAAGTAATAAGAGAATATACTAAAGATAATTTTAGATTTACTTTTACCCCACATTTATCACCAATGTTTCGTGGAATATTAAGCACAATTTATGTTGATTTAAAAAAAGGAAAAAATATTAGCGATTTGTACAATGAATTAGTAAAATTTTATAAAGCAAAAAAATTCGTAAAAATAGCTAATATGAATTCATTACTAAGTACAAATGACGTTATTAATACAAACAATTGTAAAATTTCCGTATGTAAATCTAAATATAGAAACAAGGTAATTATATTATCTTCTATTGACAATCTAATTAAAGGCGGAGCAGGTCAAGCAGTACAAAATATGAATATATTAAATAATTTTAGTATTTCTGAAGGTTTAATATGAAAAAATTTTTATTTATCTTTATCTTTTTATTCGGTTGTGCAAATAATCAAGATGGAATTAATAAAAATTTTTCAAACTTAAATTTTAACGAAGATCTATCTTTAGAAGAATTTAAAATTAAACTGGAAGATTACGCTAATAATAAGTCATACCCGAATATAGATGATTAAAAAATGAATAAAAAAATTAATATAGGGATCGTTGGTTTAGGTCAAATTGGAATATATCTTTATAAAGAATTGAATTTAAAAAAAAAAGATATTGAAAAAAAAACAGGAAAAATAATTAAAATTGTTGCTATCTCAGCTAAAAATAAGAATAAAAAGAGACGTTTTCCAATATCTAAAAAAATCTTCTATAAAGATCCATTACTAATTTTCAAAAAGGAAAAAATTGATATTTTATTTGAATGTATAGGGCTATCTGATGGTATTTCTAAAAAAGTTGTGGAAGCAGCTTTAAAAAATCGAATACATGTAATTACTCCAAATAAAGCTTTAATTTCAAAACATGGAGATAATCTTTCGAAATTAGCAGAAGAAAATAGAGTAAACCTTGAATTTGAAGCTGCAGTAGCAGGTGGTATACCAATTCTTAGAACTATTAAAGAAGGTTTAGCGACCAATAGAATAAATAAAGTTTATGGAATACTTAATGGAACAACTAATTATATTTTGTCTGAAATGGAAAATAGTAATGAAACTTTTGATAAGGTTCTACAAAAAGCACAAAAACTTGGATATGCTGAGCCAGGTAATCCTAAGTTAGATCTAAATGGCTTTGATGCTTTTGCAAAAATAAGAATATTATCAGCACTCTCTTTCAATACGAAAATTTCTAAAAGTAAATGTATAATGGAAGGAATTGAAAATATTAAATTAGAAGATATTAAGATAGCCAATCAATTAGGTCTTAGAATTAAATTACTTGGAATTTCTGAAATCATTAATGGTCAATTATTTGAGACAGTTCATCCCTGTTTAGTAAGTAAAAAGACATATATAGGAAATGTAAATGGTGTTATGAATGCAGTTATTACTGAAGGTAAGCCAGTAGGGGAAAGCGTTTTACAAGGTGAGGGTGCTGGACCTGGCCCAACTTCCTCATCATTATTATCAGATTTATTATCAATTTTAAGAGGAAATATTAAATATCCCTTTGGTATCTCTTCTAGCAAAAGAAAGTCTATTAAGCCATTTAATAATGATAAATATACAAACTCATTATATTTAAGATTTGAAGTCAAAGATAAACAAGGTGTTCTTTCACTAATTACAAATAGATTAGCCAAATATAAAATTTCAGTTAAAAGAATAATTCAAACACCTGATAGGATAAATAAAAAAGCAACAATCATAATTATTACCCATAAAACAACAGAAATTAACGCAAAAAACTGCTTATCAGTATTTAGAAAGAATAAGAATATTCTTAAATTTCCAACATTAATTAGACTTTATAATTAATGGATATTTATATTAAACTTTTTGAAGTTTTGTTTCCTGTTTTTTTTGTGGTTGGAATTGGTTATTATTTAGGAAAAAAAAACCCGAAAATAGACACAACATTTATTACAAATTTTGCAGCAAATGTAGGAACTCCTGCAATGATTATTTATGCATTAAATCCAGTAAATATTTCATTTGATATTTTTATAAATTATTTTTGGTACTATGCATTAGCAATTATTGGATTTATGATTATTGGAATAATAATATTATTCCTTCTTGATACTAAAGATATTATTAGAGAACTTCCTCCTTTAACAATGCCCAATACAGGAAATATGGGTTTACCAATATGTTTGTTTGCTTATGGCTCTCAAGGACTTGGTGTTTCAGCAGCAATATCTGCTTTAATTATTTTGTGCCACTTTACTTTAGGGGTTTTTTTAGCTGATAGAAAATTTAGTATAAATGTTATAATTAAAAGTCCACCTTTTTATGCAATAATAGTTGCAGTTTTTTTACTTTTTTATGATTTAGAACTTCCAGGATTTGTTGAAAATACTACTTTCTTATTAATGTATGCAACAATATTTCTTATTCTAATGTCTTTAGGAATTGCATTAACAAGACTAAAAGTTTTTTCCCTTAATAAAGCTATATTTTCCTCTATAGGACGAGTAATTGTTGGCCCTATAATTGGATATTTATTGATTTTATATTTTGAGTTGGAAGGTTTTGCTGCTGGTGTGCTATTAATACAATGTTCAATGCCAAGCGCTGTTCTTAATTATCTTGTAGCATCAATATATTCACCAAAAAAAATAGTTGATAGTGTGGCTAGTACAATTGTTGTATCTACAATAATGTCATTTATAACAATTCCAATTGTTGTATTCTTTGCTTTAAAGTACTTTAATTAATCTATATTCTTCCTAGCTAAATGAAGGCTATAACTTTTAATCTATTGGCATGGATAATGCTCCCTATAATGGATGGATTTGCAAAATATCTAAGTGCAGATCTTCCTGTATTACAAATTACATGGGCAAGATATTTTTTTACTGTAGCTTTTACTTTACCAGTTATGTTTTTCTTTTTTCGAAAAAATCTTGTATGGACAGATAAACCAAAATTACAATTTATAAGAGGTTTAATTCTTTTAACAGCTAACATATGTTTCTTTTATGCAATTTCAGTAATTTCATTAGCAAAAGCTTTAACTTTAGCATTTGTTGCTCCTTTAATTGTTACTGCTTTTTCCCCAATCTTTTTAGGTGAGAAGGTAGGATTTAGAAGGTGGTCTGCAGTAATTATAGGGTTTATAGGTTCTTTAGTAGTTATAAGACCAGGATTTGTTGAAATTAACTTAGCAAGTATAGCTGCTCTTGGAACAGGTTTAATGTATGGGTTTTATTTAATTATTACTCGAAAACTTAGTACCTCAGACAATCCTTTATTGACCTTATTGTTAACTGGTGTAGTAGGGGCCATAATCATATCTACTATAATGCCATTTGTGTGGGTTAAACCTACCTTTAATCAGTGGTCTATGATGGCTGCAATAGGTATATTTGCCTGTATAGGGCACTTATTCTTAATATTGTCTCTTAAATACGCTGACGCCTCTAAATTAGCTCCATTTAGTTATTTTGAGATCATTACAAACATTATTATAGGATATTATTTCTTTAGTGATTTCCCTGATAATTGGACTTTCTTAGGGTTATTTATTATTGTATTAAGTGGTATCTACATCTCCAGAAGAGAGAATTTAGTTAAAAAAGTAAAATAATAGGTACTATTTATTTACTAATATATAAAGTATTACATTAAGTATGTATATTAAACTGTTGTTTTTATTATATTTTTTATAATAATAATAAATATAAGATTAAGACATTTATTAAACAGATACACATAATTGTTATAATATTTTCATAGTTTATTTCTAAATAATAAAAAAAATTTAAAAAAAACTAAGGAAATTAGGCTTTTTTAACCATACAAAATATTAAATTAATTGAAAAATAGAGTGGTCTAAAAGTGTTGATATAGTTGAATAGTAGAGAAATGCACTAATCGAATATACCATTTAAACGGCCATAGAGGGGTCTATTTTAAGTGTAGCCTCATATATGGTACAACTGAGGGGGGAACTTTGCTAATTTATAAGAAATTAATTAGAAAGATCAAAAAACGTTGATTTTACTGACTTATTTAATGTAAAAAAGCCCTAAAATAGGGCTAAATCACTACCTTTTCAGATCTAAGTAATTTGAGCTTTTGTTTAATTCCACCTCTACCAGAATAGCCTCCAAGAGCTCCATCAGATCTAATCACTCTATGACAGGGTATTTTTGGAGCATATGGGTTTTTAGCACAAGCATTAGCTACAGCACGAGCTGATTTAGGGCTTTTTATGCCAATAGCTACCTGTTTGTAGGATTTTACTTTACCTTTTGGTATAGTTTTAAGGTATTTCCAGACTTTTAATTGAAATTTTGTACCTTTTAGTGACATTTTTAAAAAAAAACCCCTGTTTCCTTGCACTTTTAAGGGTGCAAAGAACAGTTGTTTTGGCACGTCGTTGATGCGCTACCGCCATGCCTCCCGCTCTACATGTTCAGCGATGCTTTGCAGAGCTTTCTGCCCCTTGGACTTGTACCTCTCGGCTTTTCTCCAATCGGCCAGTTAAGAGTTGCCTCTTAATTCATAGTTATCCTAACAAAGCTAAAAAAAATAAGATATCACTAAATAGTTGTTTTTCTATAAATCTCATATTATTTGTGAATAACGGTGATAAGTCTTTATTTTGTTAATAATATTAGGTAACTGATCATAAATATTATTGCCATTACAGATAAAAAAATAGTGTTAAAGCTTTTGCCGGTATTTCTAAATTGAATAACACTTAATATAACAAAACCAATTGAACTAATTAGAAACCATACTGCAGGAATTTCTCCATCAATCGAACCCATAATTTTATAATTTAAACTATTGACATTAAAAATCACTTGATATATTACTAATGATAATTAATTGTTATCAATAGTAATAATATGAACGAATTAACTACAGACCTAAAATCTTTACATGAGGCAACTTTAAATAACCTCAAAAACTCTAAAGCAAATAACACTTTAAGAGCTTATAAATCTGATTTTAAAGACTTTGAGGCTTTTTGTGCAAATCACGGCTTAAATTCATTGCCAACTGAACCAAAAATAGTTTCCTTATACCTGACTCAACTATCTAAAAACTCCAAAATAAGCACTTTAAGACGAAGATTAGTATCAATAAGCATAGTGCATAAATTGAAAGGGCATTATTTAGATACCAAACATCCGATCATAGTTGAAAATTTAATGGGCATAAGAAGAGTGAAAGGAAGCATTCAGAGAGGTAAAAAACCATTATTAATCAATCATTTAAAATTAATTATTAATGTAATAGATGAGCAAAAAGTTGATGAAATTAAAAAACTTAGGGACAAATCAATAATACTAATTGGCTTTGGAGGCGGATTTAGGAGAACAGAACTAATCAATATAGATCATGAGGATTTGGAATTTGTTCCGGAGGGCCTGAAAATCTCTATTAAAAGATCAAAAACTGATCAATTTGGCGAAGGAATGATCAAGGGGCTGCCCTACTTCACCAATGAAATTTACTGTCCAGTCATGAATTTAAAAAAATGGTTAGAAGTTTCTCAGATTAAATCTGGAGCTATATTTAGAAGATTTTCTAAAGGTTTATCACTAACGGATAAAAGATTAACCGATCAATCTGTAGTTTTATTAATAAAAGAATATTTAAATTTAGCAGGTATTGAAAATAAAAATTTTGCTGGTCATAGTTTAAGGTCAGGTTTTGCAACAGTAGCTGCTGAATCTGGTGCAGATGAACGAAGTATAATGGCTATGACGGGTCATAAAACAACACAAATGGTTAGAAGATATATCAAAGAAGCTAATATATTTAAAAATAACGCTCTAAATAAAGTGAAAATATAAAATAATTTTATATAGATATCCAATTTTGTGGCCAGAAATCCTCATTATTAGATGGGTTCAAGTATTTTGGTCTTATACAAATTTTATTATCTTTATTAGATAACCATGCTCCCCACCAACTAAATGTAGAAGGTCCAACAATAAAATATTTACATTGTGTTAATAGATAAAAATCATTTAATATTTTATCTTTTGAATTTTCTATGTAATAAAATTTATTTTTAGGAAAATATATCTGTAAATTATTAAAATCATTACTCCATAATAGAAATTTTGGATTCTTAATTTTTGTTTTAATAAATTCAATAGATTTATAGATATAATTAACAGTTTCTTTCACAAACAAATCAGACTTATGAATTGACTTAATATTATCTTTATTTTTAATTCTTTCTGAAAAACGATTCTGTCTTACAGTAATAGAAACTACATCTTCGTTATTAATCATATGAAGAAATTTGTTATTTGTAAATTTTTTATTATTTTTAAAAGAAAATTCGCTCAATAGATCTTTTCTATAAGATGAAAAGTATTTTTCTGTTTCAAAATTTCCATCGATATAAAAAGTATCGTTAACATTATCTAGACAAAAAGGTTTATATTTCGTTGATTTATCTTTGTTTTTCTCTTCAAATAAAAAAGATTTTTTTTTTTTAAAAAATTCTAATTTTATCAAAATTTTTTTAATCAAATTTCTGTAATTATTCGAAAATATCCAGTCTGTAGGAGCTATTTCAGATGATATATTAAAATTATCTAGCATATACGATCTAAGATTATTTCGATAATAACCACTGTAGGGATCTAAATTCAATTGAAGATTATATTTTTTTGAAAGAGCATAAGCATTGGCATACATAAATAATTGATTGCCTAGACCTTCTGAAATTTTTGCTACTATTCTTTTATTCATAATGATCAAATTTTATAATAAAAAAACTTTAATTTATTTATAAAATAATCAATAAACATTTTTAAATTCATTTTGGGTTCTCTTAAACTTCCATTAAAATGATTTTTTCCATCTCCTTTTAAATAATATTTTCTAAAAAATCTGGGATTAAAACCATATTTTAAAGTAAACGTTTTTGTCCCATTATTTAAATTTAAACCTCGTTTACGTGTGGTTATCGAATTAAAATGATAAACTTTAAATTTTGATATTGTTTTAAAAATTCTAACTTTTTCATTCCAAAGTTTCATACAAAAATCTGGATCTGATCCATCACCAGGATCAAATTCTTCGCTAAAACCACCTATTTTATCCCATAATTCTTTATGAATTAAATGAGGTGCCCAATGTGACCCTTGAAGATCTAAACTTTTATCATTTTCACAAAAATCATTAAATTTTTGTTCATCGAAATTTTCATGACTTGATCCACAATCATAATTAATCAAACCATTATTAACGGATATATTTGTTCCAGTAAGATAAAATAAATTATGAGAAAATTTTTTAATTTCATTTTCTAAAAATACATCCCAATTTTTACAAAAAAACATATCATCATGACTGTATAAAATATAATTTGTATTTACTAATTTTGAAGCTTTATTTAAAGAACTACATACTCCAATATTATTTTGACTAAATGTATAATCAAATGAGTTATTTTTTGCATAATCAAGGGTACCGTCTGATCCATCATTTATATGAAGTATTAATTGATGATTGTATTTTGAGTTTTTATTTAAAGAAAAAATTAAAAATTTCAAATAATCTAGATTATTATAAGTTGGTACGATTATAGATAATTTCATTAATATAATGAAGTGGATTTACCAAGAGATTTATCCAATATATATTTGGCTATTTTAAGTTCATTAAATAGTTTAAAATATTTTTTTCTACCTGAAGAAGCAATTTTTTTTCTTAAATGATTATTTTTTTTATAAAAATTAATTTTTTCTGTAAGATCATTAATATTTAAATACATAATTACTTCATTTTTACTAAACATATCATCTAATTGTGTTTTTTTATCAACAAATGTTAAAAGGCCATTTCCCATTAAAGAAGCAATTCTATTACTTGTATAATATTTGGTTGGAAGCCCCCTACTTAAATTCAAACCCATTTTAGAGTTATTCAATGCTTGATAAAATTCATTACCCCATATTGGTTCTTTATTTTGAAAACCATAAAAATCATAATCAATATTATCTAATTTCTTTATTAAATTATTCAAAAAGTGTATTCTAGAATCATTCTTTCCTTTTTTAAGTGTAGCTCTGTTCACCCCATGACTCATGGCATAAAATAAATCTTTTGTAGGATTTTTTTTAGACACGTCAAAACATTCAATATTTTTATCAACAGGAACAAAAAAGAAATGAAGATTTTTAATACCTTTAATTTGTTTTTTTAAAATATTTGGATCTGTAGTAATAAAATTATGATCTACAATATCTGAATAATAAGAAATATTTTCAACATTTTTTTTAGAATAGCTTAAGCTTTTCATTATAGGATCTTCATTCCATTGAGATAAAATTATTTTATTATTCAAGTCTTTTAACTCATATAAAGTTTCTCTTTTAATATTTTGAGTATGACCAAAAAAGATCAAATCTGGATTATAGTTTTTAACAGTATTTACTAAATAATTTTGAAATTTATCTGAGGGATTGATTTGGAATATATTTCTTTTTTGTCTTATATAGTCTCTATCACTTATTTCTAAAACGTCATGTCCATTTCGTATAAAACCATTAGTAAATTTTTTACCTAAAGAAATATTATATAATCTATGATAATTTTTTTGACCTGTATTGTATATATTTATAATTCTTAATTTATTTCGAATATAATTGAGACTAAAATTTTGTAATAAATTTTCTCTTAATTTATCAATTAAAATTGTATTATCTTTTATAAGATGTTTGATATTTTCAAATCCATCCTTTTGTAATTTTTTCCTTAATTTTTCATTTGTTATAAGTAATTTAATTTGCTTATACAATTCAGTTGAATCGAGTTTTTTTAAAATAATACAATGATCTGTTGTTTCAGGTAATCCACCTCTATTAGATATTATTGTTGCACAAGCTCTTGAAGAAGACTCTAAAGCTGTTCTACCAAAAGGCTCTTCCCATCTCGATGGAACTACAGCTATTTCTGAGGCGCTTAAAAATTTTAAAACTTTATTATGATTTAAAAAACCTAGTTCTTTATGATTTTTGTGGTTAATTATAGGTCTACTTCTATTTTCATCACCAATTGAAAAAGCTTTCCAATCATTAAATTCATTTAAAATTTTAATGATAGCATCTTTATAAATGTCGTATCCTTTTGAAATATTCAATTTTCCAACAAATGTAATTTTTTTATCTTTTTGAATTTTTATTTTAGACTTATGAACACTGTGGTAGATTATTTCAGTTTTATCTGAAAGTTTTTTGTCTAAATTTATAAAAAATCTATCTCTTACCCATTTACTAATAAAAACAATTTTATCTAAATTAATTAAAAGATTTAATCTCTCACTAGATTTTTTTGACCCATACATTGTTAATGGATCATTATGAAAATATAAAACAAATTTTGATTTAAATTTTGTTTTGAGTAAATTAAATACTTCAGGTCTATTATGAATCTCTATGATATCAAAATTTTTATTACGAGTTTTTTTTACAAAGTTGTCACAATATTCTTTTGTAGTGCTAGTAAATTTACTTTTTAAGTTGTTGATATTAATATTTATATAATTTTTTGTAAGATAATCCTTTGTATTTGTATTACCGAATATGTAAGTCTGATTTTTAAATTTTGAATATTTATAAAAATCACTTACCCAAATAGCTGCTGCTTGTGCCTTTGAAAAAGTATAATTTTCTTTATAAGGAAGAATTGTTGCTATTTTCATTATTTGTTTATTTTATTTCTTTTAATATGGATAATCTTTTTTTTCTATCTTTTTTAAGAAAATATTCAAATGACATTGCTTTAGATTTTGAGCTGAATTTTTTTTTATAAACAATTTTCCACTTATAACCACGTGTTGCTTTTGCTCCTTTAGATGAGTTATGTTTTTTTAATCTAGAAGCAAGATTGGTTGAATATCCAACATAGCTTCGATTTACATATCCATTTATAGTTTTTAGGATATAAACATAATGGTTCATAATTATGGCGGTCCCTAGGGGAATCGAACCCCTCTTTCGAGGATGAAAACCACGTGTCCTAACCGATAGACGAAGGGACCGAATTGAGATTATTTATTGCATAAAAATGAATTAATCAAGTTTTATTAGTATTTTTGATTAAATCAATTATTTCAAGTTCTATCGAGCTTTTGTTATTCCATTTATTTTCATTTATTACGACAAAAATATCAAAATCAGTTTTAGAGTTTAATATCTCATATGAAATTTTTGAATTTATTTGATTGAATGATATTGCTTTAATCAATCTATTATTAGATTTAACAAAACAAGAAATAAATCTTTCTTTAATGACTTTTGGTTTTATTATTTTAACATTTTCAATTAAGAAAAAAGGATTCGGATTTTTGTTTCCAAAAGGACCTAAAATTTTCAATTCATCAAAAAAACTTTTGTGTATTGAGCTGGATGAAATTTTTGAAATATAATGATTTTTTATAAAATGATTTTTTTTTTCATATTTGCTATTAATATATCTTTTGAAAGTATCTAATTTTGATTTTAATAATGAAACACCAGCTGCAAGATTGTGACCACCGCCAGAAAGAATAATTTTTTTGTTTAAAGCATTTTGAATAAATTCACCAATATTGAAATTATTTGTTGATCGAGCAGATCCTTTAATAATACCATTAGAATTTGTAAAAACTATACAAGGTTTATTAAAATAATCTTTTAATTTAGAAGCTATAATGCCTATTATACCTTCAGGTATATTTGATTTATAGATAAAAATAACGCCTTTAATTTTATTAATATTATTAAAATTTAACTCTTCTAAAATTTTTTTTTCAATTAATTTTCTTTTCTGATTTAAGTCATAGATATTTTTTAAAATTCTAATTTTATTATTATTAGATATAGTAGTGAACAATTCTATAACTTGATTTGCATTATCTAATCTACCAGCAGAGTTTATTATTGGAGCAATCAAGTAAGAAAGATCATTTAGATTTAATCTTCGTTGTATTTTTAAAATTTTAAATAATTTCTTAATAATAAAATTTTTATTAATGTTAAAATTCTTAATCACGTTTATACATAATAATCTATTTATACCCCTTAGAGGCATTACATCAGCAACAGTAGCAAGCAATACATATATTTGATCATCTTTTATTGAAATTCTTAATTGATTTTTTTTAATATAAAGATCTAAGAATAAATAAGTTAAAAAAACAGTACAAAGATAATCATATTTTTTATAACTGCCTTTTTTTTTCGGATTAATTATTACATCAGATAAAGGATATGGTCTTACAATATTATGATGATCTATTATTAAAGACGAAATTTTTTTTGAATTCATAAATCTAACAGCTTTAAAAGAACTTGATCCACAATCTAAAAAAATAACTAATTCAGGTTTGAATTTAGAATTTAAATTTTGAATAAGATCCTCACTAGCTCCATAACCATTCTTAAATCTATCCGGGATGAAATAACTTACATTTGCTTTATTTTTTATTAAAAAATTAAACATTAAACTTGTAGATAAACACCCATCAACATCGTAATCACCAATAATTAAAATTTTTTTTTTTTTTAAAATATATTTTTTTAATAATTCACAAGCTTTCAAAAAATCATCTGATTTTAAAAATGGATTTGAAAACAGTGTGTTGTATCTAATTGATAATAATTCTTCTTCTGTAAAATTTCTTGAAATAATTAATTTAGCCTGAGTGGTATTTAAGTTATGGTCAATTTTTGCTTTATCAATTAATCTTTTCTCAACCTTTAATTCTTCCCAGTATTTACCGGAAATGGAAATCATCGAATTTTATGATTTGATTTTAAAATTTTTTTGAAATCAGAAGATTTGTGTGTAATAAAAGTTTCAACAGTAAGACTGTTATTTTCAAATTTTATACCATCAACCAGATCTCCCGAAGTTATTCCTGTAGCACAAAAAATTGAGTCCCCTGAAATAATCTCATTTAACTCATATTTTTTTTCGTAATTATAGATACCCATTTGATTTGCTCTCATTTTATCTTTATCATTGTCAAAAATAAATTTACCTTGAAAAAAACATTCAAATACATCTAAAGCTGATGCTGCTAAAACACCTTCGGGTCCTCCACCTATACCTAAGAAAATATCTACATTAAACTCTGGTTTTGCAACTAATAATGCTCCAGTTATATCTCCATCTGAAATCAATTTTAATTTAACGCCCATTGATTTTAATTCATCAATTTTTTTTCTATGCCTAGGTCTATCAAGCAAACATGCTGTTAAGTTTTTAGGATTGGTATTTTTAAAATCTGCTAAATTTTCTATATTTTTTTTTGTTGTAAAATTTAAATCAACTATATCTTTTTGAGATGATGAAATTGCAATTTTATCCATATATGTTTCAGGAGCATTAAATAAATTAGATTTTTCAGCCACTGCAATCACAGATAAAGCGCCTGGTAAATTGTTTGCTGCAAAATTAGTTCCTTCTAAAGGATCTACTGCTATATCAAATTCAGGTCCTTTTCCTGTTCCAAGTTTTTCACCTATATATAGCATTGGCGCTTCATCTAATTCACCTTCTCCTATAACAATTTGACCATTCATATTAATTTTATTTAAGTTTTTTCTCATAGAGTCAACTGCTGCTTGATCCGCTGCAATCTTATCTTTTTTCCCAATTAAAGGGTAAGAAGCCAATGCCGCTTTAACTGAGATATCCTGAAACAAACTTATATATTTTTTATCTATTGCCATTAAATTCTTACTTTTAATTCCTCATGTTTATTAAGTTTTTCCTCAAATTCTCTCAGTCTCTTCCATACTGAAATTAATTCAACAATAGTTGACCAGCTTTTAACTAGATATTGAAGCGAGCCCTCAACTCTACCAAAAGCACGAGTTATTTGTTGAACAAATCCAAGTGTAATTGCCCCAGTAACTATCGTTGGTGCTAATGCAAGATAAGGAACAATCACCATGCCTTGAAAATAACTCCATTTAACAGTGTTAAAATATAAATAATGGAAATAGGACTTATAATGTATACCTCTTACTCGGTTATATAATTGACCTATTGTAGGGGGTGCTGCTCTAATCGGATCATCTTCGCCATGTACTAATTCTTTCCTATAACCTGCTTCTTCTTTTTGAATATCATATTCAATTCCTGGTAGTTTAATACCAACAGCTGCAAGCAATAAAGTTCCACCTAGTGCAGATATGATAGCAACCCAAACTAAAGCATGATCTACCTCACCTATCCATGGTAATACATTGATTTGTTTAGAAAGACCCCATAAGATGGGTGTGAAAGCTATAAGGGTCATTATGCTATCTAATAATCCTGTACCTAGACCTTCCATAATTCTTGCAAATTTTAATGTATCTTCTTGAACTCTTTGTGAGGCACCTTCTGTTAAACGAGCCTTTAACCATTGCTCATGGTAATAATCTGCCATAGATGTTCGCCATCTAAAAACCCAATGACTAGTAAAAAAACCTGTAAAAACTGCTATAAGAATCCAAAGAGCTGCTATTTTGGCAAATGTAAAAAGATAACCAATAAATTCACTTTCAGAAACTGAATTAGGTGTTGTTAAGGCTTTTTGTAAAGTATCATAAAATTCTCCAAACCATTCATTTATTCTTACGTCTAATTGAACTTGGTACCATGTTGAAACAAGTATAAATATTGAGCCAAATATACTCCATAAAAACCATCGTCTTTGAGTAAAAAATTTAAACATATTTTATCTTAGAAAATTATCTGCGTATGACTTTTTAACAGTTTTTCTTTTTTTTGGTTCAATCAATTCATAATCTATCTTTTTCTTTTTTGCATAATTGATCGCTAATTCTTTTGTAGAAAATTCTAATTTTAATTCAGTATAAGTATCTGTGGAACTTTCCCACCCCATCAAAGGATTATTTGTTGGATTCTTAGTTTCGTATTCTAAGATCCATTTATCGGTTTTTCCAAAGCCAGATTGCATAGGACTTTTATTTGGAATATAAATTTTAGCTTTTTTCATATTAATGGTCGGAGTGGCAGGATTCGAACCTGCGACCCTCTGGTCCCAAACCAGATGCGCTACCAGGCTGCGCTACACTCCGGAAGTTGTACTAATACAGTACTTATTAAATATTTCAAAGTATAAAGATTAGCAAAATAAGAGTATTTATAAAAGAATATGATATAAAAAAGTATGATTATTCAATGCATAAATTGTAACAAAAAATTTAATGTTGATTCCTCTTTAATTCCTCCTGCGGGTAGAGAAATTCAATGTGGGTCGTGCAATAATGTTTGGTTTTATAATCCTAATTTATCTGATACCTCGCAAATTGAGTTAAAAAAGGAAGCTACTAAAAAAAATTTAATCGAAGAAGTACACGAGAAAAAAGAAAATTTAGAAAAAAAACTTAATAAACATACAAAAAAGAAACCCAAAAAAACGTCTTCTTTTAGTATTAGTAAAATTTTATCATATCTTATTGTGATAATCATTTCATTTGTCGCATTTATAATACTCATTGAAACATTTAAATCTCAATTAACTAATATTTTTCCAGGACTAGAATTAATATTGTATAATTTATTTGAATCTATAAAAGATGTTATTTTATTTATAAAAGATTTATCAGTTTAATATGATTCAATATATTTCTAAACCTTTTAGATGGTTCTTTAAACTTGAGGCAGCTAGCGGGTTAGTTTTATTATTTGCTGCTATTATAGCTTTAATTATAAGTAATTCAGATTTTGCAAACTTATATTTTTCAACTTTAGAAACATATCTATTTATAGGTATAAATAATTTTGGATTAAAATTATCAGTTCTTCATTGGATAAATGATGCTTTAATGGCAATATTCTTTTTTTTTGTAACCTTAGAGATTAAAAGAGAGTTTTTACAAGGAGAACTCTCTAATATTAAACAGGCATTACTCCCAATTATAGCAGCTGTGGGAGGAATGTTAATTCCGGCATTATTTTATGTTTTCATAAATTTTGGTGATAGTGAAACTTTGAATGGATGGGCAATTCCATCAGCTACGGATATTGCCTTTTCTTTAGGCGTATTGTCTTTATTAGGTAAAAGAGTTCCTCTATCGTTAAAAGTATTTTTAACTGCATTAGCTATTATTGATGATTTAGGAGCAATAGTGATAATTGCTCTATTCTACTCAGGAGATTTGAGTATTAAATATTTAACCTTAATGTTACTAGCTTTTATTATTTTATTATTAATTAACAAATTCAATATTAAAAAGTTTTTACCCTATTTAGTTGTTGGACTTTTCCTTTGGGATTTTACTCATAACTCAGGTATCCATGCTACTATCGCAGGTGTTTTGTTAGCTATAACAATTCCTCATAGAAAAAAAGAAAAAGATTTTTCTTTATTAATAAAAATAGAACATGGAATTAGTCCATATGTTGCTTTTGGAATAATGCCTCTATTTGCATTTGCAAATGCAGGAGTATCATTAGAGGGTTTATCCTTAAGTTCTCTATTAGATAAAGTGCCCCTAGGAATTGTACTTGGATTATTTTTAGGTAAACAACTTGGAGTTTTCGCATTCTCTTATGTGTCTATCAAATTAAAAGTAGCTCAAATGCCAAACGATACAAGTTGGTACAATTTTTATGGTGTGGGAGTGCTCACTGGGATTGGTTTCACAATGAGTTTGTTCGTTGGAAATTTAGCTTTTGCTGAAAACATGCAATATATGGATGGTGTAAAAATAGGAGTACTAACAGGGTCTTTATTATCCACTTTGTTTGGATATTTTTTGATTTTACTTACCCCAAATAAACCAAATAAATGAGAAAATTAATTTATCTAATATCTATAATCATGTTTATTTTTAAAACTTCAGCATCTGCAAACTACGAAAAAAAAATTTATGATTTCAGTATAGAAAGCATAACAGGCGAGACAATGAATTTTAAAGATTACAAAAATAAAGTTATATTAATTGTTAATACAGCAAGTTATTGCGGTTTTACAAAGCAATATGATGAATTACAAAAATTATGGGACTTATATAAAAGCAAAGGTTTAATCGTTATAGGTGTTCCATCTAATTCTTTTAATCAGGAGAAAAAGAAAAATTCTGAAGTTAAAAAATTTTGTGAGGTAAACTTTGATATAGATTTTCCATTGACAACAATTACAGAAGTAAAAGGCAAAAACTCACATGATTTGTTTAAATGGGCAGAAAAAAATCATGGTAAATCAGCCGTGCCTAAATGGAATTTTCATAAAATTTTAATTAATAAAGAAGGAAAAATTGAAGATACTTTTTCCTCTTTCACAAAACCAATGTCTAAAAAGATTATAAATAGAATTGAACAAATTCTATAATTTTATAGTTAGTCCATCAAAAGCTGGTGTTATACTTTTTGGTAATACTTTCTTTAAAGAATTATAATCTAAATCAGAATGAAGGTTTGTAAGTATTGCTTTTTTTGGCCCAAATAATTTAATAAATTTTAAAGCATTTTCTAAATTCATATGGGATGGATGATATCTAAACCACAAGCAATCTATAATCAAATATTTTAAATTTTTGAAATATTTATAATCTTTTTTTGCAATATCACTAACATCACTAATATAAGCTATTTTTTTATCAAATATATAGCAAATACTATTAATTTTACCATGTCTAACTTTGATTGATTTTACATTTATTTTTTTTTTTCCATTTTTAATAAATAAATTTTTATCAATAGAATTTAATTTTAAGGTTGCTGGGTATTCTTTGTTATTAGTAATAAAACAATATTTAAAGGTATTAAAAAGATATTTTCTAGTTGGATTGTCAGCATATATGGGAATAGTTTTCTTATTTTTAATATAGAAAACTCTTAGATCATTAATTCCATGTGTTTGATCTGCATGCATATGAGAATAAAAAACTTTATCAATTTTATCTATCTTATTTTCTATTAACTGATGTCTTAAATCTGGTGATGTATCAATTAAAATATTTTCATCCTTAGTTTGAATTAAAGCAGAGCATCTTGTTCTATAATTTTTCTTGTTATTAGGATCACACTTTCCAAAATAACCATCAGATCTTGGTACCCCCATAGAGCTTCCACAACCTAAGATTATAAATTTCATTAGCTAAATAGATTATTAAAGTTTTGTGATGTATTTTTTACTAATTCAGAATTAGAAATTTCTTTTATTTCAGCGAGCTTGTCAGCAGTATATTTTATAAAAGATGGTTCATTTTTTTTTCCTCTTTTTGGAACAGGAGCTAAATATGGACTATCTGTTTCAATGAGTATTTTATTTAAAGGTATTACTTTAAAAGTTTCTTGTAATTCTAAAGAATTTTTAAAAGTGATTATTCCACTTGCTGAAAAGTAAGCACCAAAATCTATTAGACTTTCAGCAAATTTAATAGAACCAGTAAAACAGTGCATTAAAATTTTTAATTGTTTATCCCTATATTTATTAAAAATTTCAAGTGTTTCATCTTCAGCGTTTCTTGAATGTATAATAAGTGGAATTTTTAATTCTAAAGCAGCTTTAATATGTTGCTCTAGACTTTTAATTTGGATATCTCTATCACTATAATTATAATAAAAATCTAAGCCTGTTTCACCAATTCCTATAATTTTTTTGTTTTTTTTGATTTCATTAATAATGATTTCTGATGTGACTTCATCATTTTTAGCTTCATGAGGGTGTATACCATAAGTACCAAATATTAAATCATCTTTTTTTACTAAGAGTTTAATCTTTTCAAAACTTTTAAATGTTGTGCATATTGTAAGTAATTTTGTTATCCCTGCTGCTTTAGACCTTTTCAAAATATCTTCAATATTCTGAAAAAGAGGTTCATGATCAAGATGACAGTGTGAATCAATCATTATTTTTTTCAATTTTTTTAAAAAGAATATCTATGCTATTTATGATATTACCACCCACTAGAAAATTATGATTATTTATAGACGAATATTCTATTTCATCTTCTTTTATAGAGAATATTTTAAGAGCATTCATTGATGATTGTGGAATTATTGGATAAAGCATAAAACTAATTTTTCTTACAATTTCTAAAGTTGTATAAACTATCGTATTTAATCTTTTAATATTATCTTTTTTTTTCCAAGGTTCTTGATCATTAAAATATTTATTTGTTTCAAATAAAGAGTTTACAATGAATTCTATATAAAAATTTAGATCTAATTCGTCAATTTTTTTTCTAATTAAATCAGAGCTATCTTTAAATTTATTTAAAATTTCTAAATCATCATTATTAAATTCAATATTTTTTGGGATTTTTCCCTCACAGTTTTTTTTTGCAAAAGTAGTAACTCTTTGACATAGATTTCCAAAATTATTTGCTAAATCACTGTTAATACAATCTTCTAGTCTATCTCGTGAAATGTTACCATCATTACCAAATGAAACTTCTTTGATTAAATAATATCTTAATGGATCCAATCCATATTTGTCTATTATATCAATTGGATCTAAAATATTACCTTTTGATTTAGACATTTTTTCTTCACCAGATAATATCCAGCCGTGACCATAAATTTTTTTTGGCAATGGTATTTTGGCAGCTAATAAAAAAGCTGGCCAATATACTGCATGAAATCTTAATATATCCTTGCCAATTAAATGAATATTTGCTGGCCAAAATTTTTTATAAAGTTCATTATTTTTATCAGGATAATTTAATGCACTTAAATAATTTGTTAGAGCATCTAGCCAAACATAAATAATATGATCATTATTACTTGGCACTGGTATACCCCAGGAAAAACTTTTTCTACTAACAGACAAATCTTTAAGGCCACTTTTCACAAAACTTATCACCTCATTTTTTCTAGATTTCGGTGAAATGAAATCCGGATTTTTACTATAATAATCTAATAAAGGCTTTTCCCATTTAGATAATCTAAAAAAATAAGACTCTTCATCTAACCACTCTACTGGAGATTTTGATGATGTAGCAACTTTTTTGCCATTTAAATCTTCTATTTCATCTTCTGTATAAAATGCTTCATCAGATACAGAGTACCATCCAGAATATTTAGATAAGTATATATCATCATTTTTTTCTAATTCTTTCCACAAACTTTGAACAGATTTTTTATGGCGATCTTCTGTAGTTCTTATAAAGTCAGTATTAGTTAGATTAAGAGTTTTTGATAATTTTCTAAAAGTTTCGCTAATTTCATCACAAAATTTTAAAGTATCAATTCCCTTTTCTTCAGCCGCTCTTTGAATCTTAAGACCATGTTCGTCTGTCCCTGTTAA
>CACJED010000014.1 GCA_902592285.1 uncultured Pelagibacteraceae bacterium
AGAAAACCTGGTATTGCACTTTTTACCCTGCTCCATGTGGGTATAAATGGGGTATCCATTGGATTAAGAATAAAAGCCTCTCCAGCTTTCATTATATTTATTGCAAATAATTCGACTGCTTTTTCTTCATTATGAGAATCAAATTTTAAGCCATTCATTACTGAATCATTTCTATATATATCGATCAAATCTAGAGCAGATCTGTAGTAAGTTGCTTTTAATGATCTAAATTTTTCTCTACTAAAAGTATTACCTTGTGTCGCCAACTTTTTAATGAATGTCTTAATAATATCAATTGACATTCTTGAGAGTCCTTTTGTTTCATCATCAATTGAAAGTATTTGATGTTTATGGTCATAACTATCTGCTAAATCTACTTGGCAAATATTTTGAGGAGAAAAACTCCTTTGCATTTCAGATAAAATTCCAACTTCAATTCCCCAGTCAGAGGAAATTCTTAATTCAGGTAAAATATTTCTTCTAAACGAAAATTCGCCTGCTAGAGGATATTTGAATGATTTCATAAAGTCTAAATAGTCGCTTTTACCAATAGTTTTTTCTAAAGCAGTCAATAATGGAAAAACTAATAATCTTGCAACCCTTCCATTCATTTTTTCATTAGCCACTCTTGGATAATATCCTTTGCAAAATTCAAAGTTGAATAGAGGATTTACAACTGGATAAAATAGTTTGGCTAGCATTCTTCTGTCATATGTTTTTATATCACAATCATGTAAAGCAACTGATCGCGCACTATCTCTTGCAATACACATGCCTATACAATACCAAACATTTCTACCCTTACCTAGTTCACCTGGTGCAAGGTTGTTTTTTCTTAATTCTTGATCAAGTTTTTTTAGGCTGGGTCCATCATTCCAAAGAATTGAAAAAGGTGATTTTAATTTCTTAAAAAATTTCCAAGCTTTTTTAGCTTGTGTTTCATTTGCCTTATCTAGTCCAATAATTATATGATCTAAATATTTTGTTTTACTTATTTCCTCAACAATTTTTGGTAATGCTGTTCCCTCTAATTCAGAATAAAGACATGGTAAAATTAATTCCATCTTTCTTTGTTTTGAAAATTTTGATAACTCACTTTCAATAGTTGAAGTCGACTTTGTATTAAAGTCGTGCAAAGTTGAGATTATTCCATTTTGTGAAAAATCACTCATGCCAGATTTTTAGTCTTAATAATCTAGTTTAACTAGTGCCGTTTTAATCACATCAGCCCAGCCCTCAGGTGATGGCTTGTTAGAAACTATTAGATTATCTATGTTTATTTGATCTTGTTTAAATTGATCATTAAAGACTAAACATGGAATATCACAATTTCTTAACATATCTAAATCATTAAAATTATCTCCTACAGCTATGACTTTTATTTTACTTTCTATTTTTTTATATATTTTAAGAACTTGATTCATTGATTTAACTTTATCAGTATTATCACCTAAATTAAAAACTCGACCACCTTCTTGCATAGATAATGAGGAAGATTTTAAAATCTTAAGTAACTTATTTTTTTGAATTTTATTTCCATCAAATAAAAAGGGGATTGTATATTTCCTATTTAGAGCATTTTTTAGATTTTGATCTTGAAGTCCAAAAATATTAATTTGATTTTTCAAATTCATTTCCGAAATAAATTTACATTGATCTTTGAGCTCTTTTGGAATTTTTTCGTTGAAAATCTTAAGCAATTCTTTTTTATTCCTACTTAAAATAATCTTATTTGGAAAATTATTATTTATTAAATTTAATCCATGAATAGCAGATCCATTTTCTGAAATAAAAGGAAGGTTTGAACCTAAATCTTTCATAAATTCTTCTATTTCACTCTCAGTTTTGCTTGTATTGGGAATAATGATAATTCCATCATCTATAATTTTTTTTATATAATCTTTTATTTCATCAAATCTAAAATTATCTCTATGTAGCAATGAGCCATCTAAGTCAGTAAATATGATTAATGAATATTTTTTACTCAAGAAAATCTATCTTATCCTATTTTTGTTTTTGTCAAAAAATAAGACTTTATCTTTTGAAAAAGATATAATGATTGATTTTTCATTAATATTTTCTGACGATTTAATTATAATTTGGTTATCTGATACTTTTGAATAGATAATTTTTTCAAATCCTAAATTTTCAATCAGATCAATTTTAACATTTAATTGAATTTCACGATCTTTTTTAAAACTTATATCCTCAGGTCTAATACCAATATACATTTCGTCTTCAAATTTAAAATTTTCAAATGTTATATTATTATCAAATAGATTTAGTGTGTTTGAACTAATGATTTGGTTTTTGCTAATTTTAATAATGTTCATTTTTGGTGATCCTATAAATTCTGCAACAAAAATATTGTTTGGATCAGAATAAATTTCAGAAGGTGTTCCAAATTGTTCAATATTACCTTTATTAAGAACTACTATTCTATCAGCTAAGGTCATTGCCTCTATTTGGTCATGAGTTACATAAATTATATTTGAATTTAGTTTTTTATGCAGTTTAGATATTTCCACTCTCATTTCTGACCTTAAAGCTGCATCTAGATTAGATAAGGGTTCATCGAATAAGAAGACCTTTGGGCTTCTTGTGATAGCTCTGCCAATAGCTACTCTTTGCCTTTGTCCACCTGAAAGTTGTTTTGGTTTTCTTTCAAGTAAGTCTTCAATCTGAAGTGTAATAGCAGCATGATTTACTTTTTGATTAATTTCACTTTTTGAAATTTTTTCCATCTTTAATCCAAAAGACATATTTTCAAAAACATTCATGTGTGGATATAAAGCATAAGATTGAAATACCATTGCAATTTCACGTTTAGATGGAATTAAATTATTAATTAATTTTTTATCTAAATAAATTTCTCCTTGATCGATACTTTCCAATCCTGAAAACATTCTTAATAAGGTAGATTTGCCACAACCTGAGGGGCCCACTAAAACAATAAATTCTCCATCTTCTATATTTACATTAAAATTATTGATAACTTTGTTATCACCAAAAGATTTCCCAAGATTTTTAATAATAATTTTCGACACTTATTAAATTTAAATTGATTTTAAATGATTTTAACTTGTTGTTAAAAATTATTACACTGTTAAATTTATAGCAATAATAATTTGGGAAACAGAGAGATATTTTGAGTAACGTATAAAAGAAAGAGGGGAATATGTTAAAAAAAATAGTAATAAATATATCTGTTCTAATATTTTTAATTTCAAATACTAGTTTTGCAGATATTAAATTTTGGACTACAGAAGTCCAGCCTGCGAGAATGGCAAAACAAGAGGAAATGGCTAAAGCTTTTGAGGCTAAAACAGGCATCAAAGTTGAAGTCATACCAATTGAAGAGAAAGATCTTGGAACAAGAGCTACTGCAGCAGCAGCAGCGGGAGATCTTCCAGATGTTATTTATCACACTTTACAATATGTTTTACCATGGGCGGAAGCGGGCATATTAGATGTTGATGCAAATAATGCTGTAGTTAAGTCGTTAGGTAAAAAAACTTTTGCACCAGGAGCATTAAACATGGCAAAGAAGGGTGGAAAAATTGCAGCTGTTCCAGTTGATGGTTGGACACAAATGGTCGTTTATAGAAAAGATCTTTTTGCTGCAGCTGGCTTAGAGCCACCAACTTCATATGCAAACATAGTTAAAGCAGTAAATGCATTATCAAGTAACGACATGTTTGGTTTTGTGGCTGCCACTAAAACAGATGAAAATTTTATGAGCCAAGTACTTGAACACGTACTTTTAGCTAATGGAGTTAATTTTGTTAAAAAAGGTGGAACTAAAAAGCAAGGAAAAGCTTTAAAGAATTCTTTAGAATTTTATAAAGTAATTGCTAAAGCAAGCCCTCCAGGAGAATTATTTTGGAAGCAATCAAGAGCCTTATATTTTGCTGGAAAAACACCAATGATTATTTGGTCACCATTTATTATGGATGAGTTAGCAGGTTTAAGAGACTCTGCTCCTCCAACAATAAATAGTGATCCAACATCTCCAGAGTTAGCTTCTAAAACTGGTTTCATTACTAATTTTAGCGGTCCTAACAATAAAAAAGGTGCTGCATGGGCAGATGTGAGATACTTTGGTATTACTGCAGATGCAGATACTGATGAAGCTAAAAAATTCATAGAGTACTCTATGAGTGAGGGTTATACAGCAACATTAGGAATAGCTCCTGAAGGAAAATTTCCAGTAAGAAGAGGAAACAAGAGTGATCCTAATGCTTACACTAAAGCTTGGAGTAAATTACCAGTAGGTGTTGATAGAAAAGCTCCTTTGACTGATCTTTATTCTGCAGATGTTATTGATAACATCGTTGCAGGTTTAGATACTGCAAACAGATGGGGTGTTAAAGAAGGTGAACTTTCTAGAGCATCAAAAATCATTAATTCTCAATTCTTAAATAGAATCACTAGAGAATATATTGATGATCAAATCTCAGTTGATGAAGCGGTTAAGAAAATTAACGCTGAATTAGCTAAGTTTTAAATAATCAATTTATAAAGAGCGGATAATATTTTATTATCTGCTCTTTATTATGAGTAATTCATTATCTAAATTAGAAAAAAGAACTGCTTACACTTTAGTTTTACCAGCAGTCTTATTAGTGTTTGCTATTGTATTATTTCCGATATTTGCAAATGTTTGGATTAGTTTTAAAGATATTGAATTAAAAGATATTAGAATTCCTGAACCACGAGCAAAGAAAATTGTTAAATCAATTTCGGAAAATCAATCAGAATTAAAAATTATTTATAAACTAAGAAATAGTTCGTTAATTCAAGATATAAGAAATGTTCAGTTTCAAGATAAATTTCCAAAAGATATTTCACCAATCAATCTTGATCCAAGATGTAATTTTCAATCTAAAAAGGTTATGTGTAATTTTGGAAATTGGCAGGCAAAATATAGGGAAAATTTTGAGATAGTTGTAAAAAATAACAACGGTGAAATAATTGACAAAAAAATAATCAAATCTCAAAAACCAATTTTAACTGGAAAATCAGACAATCCATTACTTACTACAAATTTCACTTTAGAAAATTTTAAAAAAGTTTTTTATGAAAATAATTTTGTTGAATTACTTTTAACAACATTTTACTTCACTTTTTTTGGCACAGTAGGTGCTATTATCTTTGGAATTTTGGCAGCACAATTAGTTAACCAGAATATTCAAGGTCGAACATACATGCGAGGTATTTTACTTTTTCCTTATGTGGGTCCTGTGGTTGCTTTAGCCTATACTTGGACTTTATTATTAGATCCTAATAGTGGAACTTTAAACGCATTATTGGTTAATTTTAATATCATAGAACAGCCCATAAATTTATTGGGCCAAAAATACATAACAATGAGTATTTTAGGATTTGAATTTAAATTAAGACTAGCTTTAACTACAGTTATATTTTTTGAAATTTGGCGCTATTTTCCGCTCGCTTTTCTTTTTATTTTAGCAAGGTTGCAAGCAATACCGCAGAGTTTGTATGAAGCAGCGGAAGTTGACGGAGCAAGTCCAATCCAAAAATTTATCCATATCACACTGCCTCAAATTACAGCAATTATTTCAATCTTATTTATGATTAGGTTTATTTGGAACTTTAATAAGTTTGAAGATATCTTTTTATTAACGGGTGGGGCGTCAGGTACAAGAACTTTACCTATTAATGTTTATCAACAAGGGTTTGCGATATCAGATATTGGGATGGGCTCTGCTGTTTCGATAGTAATTGTTATGTTACTTTTAAGTTTCATGGTTATTTATTTTAGATTAATTGGAAAGAGGGCCAATGAAGTTTAAGCCTCTTGCAATATTTTTAATTATTTCATCTTTTTTTCTGACATGTATTTTGTCAATTTGGAAGATCATGTCGACCTTACAAGGTTTAAATTTTACTAGTTTAAACATTACAGCTGTTTTCTTAATTGGTCTTCTTTTATCTTTAGCATTCGTTTTAATTGGCAATAAGATTAATCACTTAATAAAGATTTTCTTATTATCTTTTATATTTTCAATTTTATATTTTAATTTAAATGAGACATCACCACATTGGTATATATTTGGTGTTTTTTTACTAACTTTATTTTATACCAACAAACTCAAAAAATATAGTATGCAATCTTTAAAGGAAGATTTTATATCTGAAAAAATTATTTTTGATTTTATCACCTTGTTTGGCATTGTTTTTTTTGCATTTGTAATTTTATTTCCCTTTTACATAATGCTTGTTACAAGTTTTAAAACACAGATAGCTTTGTTGGTTAATCCTTTAGATTTTAGTCTAGATTTCACAAAAAGCCTAACTGAGTTATTTAAATCTTATTTCGTAATCTTTGAAACTTATAATTTTGGAAGATATATTTTAATTAGTGCAGCAGTATCAATCGGAACTGTTATTGTAACATTATTATTTGCAATCCCCGCAGCTTATGCAGTTGCTAGATTAAACTTCTTTGGTAAAAACTTTTTATCAACTTCAATTCTAATTATCTATATGTTTCCAGCTATAGTTTTAGTGATACCTTTATATACTTTGTTTAGTCAACTTGGATTAAGAAACTCAATCTTTGGTCTATTGATTGTTTATACAGCAACTACTTTGCCAGTCGCTATCTATATGTTGCAAGGATATTTCAAAAGTATACCAAAAGAAATTGAAGATGCAGGTATTATTGATGGTCAGAATTGGTTTGGTATAATTTTAAAGATTATTATTCCTTTAAGTTTACCAGCTATTGCATCCGTTGCTCTCTATGTCTTTATGATAGCTTGGAACGAATTTCTTTTTTCTTTAATGTTTTTAGATAGTCCTAAATCATTTACCTTATCAAGAGCCATACAATATTTAAGTGGCGATGCTGAAACACCACGTCAATACTTGATGGCTGGATCTGTCATAGTAACTGTACCAGTGCTTTTAATATTTATATATTTTGAAAAATATCTTGTGAGTGGTCTGACTGCGGGTAGTGTTAAAGAATGAGAATACGTTTACTCTCTTTAAATTAAGGAGCTAAAATTGAGATTGTCACCGATTTTTGAAATTATTAGTTTGAATATCCGTACTTACGCAGCCTAACATCACCAGTTCTTGCATGAGCTTCCATACCTTCATATCGAGATATTCTAGCTGCAGCAGCACCAACAAGTTCAGTAGATTCTTTTGTCATTCTCTGGAAACTCAAAGTTTTTATGAATTTTCCCACAAACAAACCACCTGTATACCTACCGGCCCCTTTGGTTGGTAAAATATGGTTTGTTCCTGAGCATTTATCTCCATATGCAACTGTTGTTTCTTCCCCTACAAATAAAGATCCATAATTGGTTAATCTTTCATGAAACCATTTTAAATTTTCTGTTTGAACTTCCAAGTGCTCAGGAGCATATTTATCACTGATTTTAACCATCTCTTCATTAGTATCGCACAGAATTACTTCACCGTAATCTTTCCATGCAGCTTCAGCATTTGTTCTAGGCACGTCAGGAAGTTCTGCAATTAATTCTGGAACCCTTTGCATTACTTTCTCAGCAAGCTCTTTGCTTGTTGTATACAACCAGCAAGGTGAGTTATAACCATGTTCAGCTTGTCCAACTAAATCGACAGCTACAATTTCAGGGTCTGCTTTTGCATCAGCGATGATTCCAATTTCTGTTGGTCCAGCAAATAAGTCTATACCAACTTTTCCAAATAAAATTCTTTTTGCTTCAGCTACAAATTGATTTCCTGGGCCAACAATAATATCTGCTGGAGGATTTTTAAATAAACCGTTAGTCATCGCTGCTATAGCAGGTACACCACCTAAATTTAAAATTACATCTGCTCCACAAAGATCAGCAGTGTAAACAATAGTAGGATGAGAACCAATACCTTCTTTAGGTGGACTGCAAGCTATAATATTTTTTACGCCAGCTACTTTTGCTGTTGTTACACTCATTACAGCAGATGCTATATGAGCATATCTTCCACCAGGAATATAGCATCCAGCAGTATTTACAGGAACTAATTTTTGACCAGCATATAAACCATCTGATAATTCTACCTCAAAATTTTGTCCATAATTTTTTAATTGAGCTTCAGCAAATTTTCTTACTCTGTCATAAGAAAATTGAATGTCATCTTTAGTCTTTTGATCCAACTTTTTTTTTATTTCATCAATTCTTTCTTTTGATACGACAATTTCACCGTCATACTTGTCAAATTTCTTTGTTAAATCAATACACCCTTGTTCTTTTGTCTTTTCTAAATTTTTAAGTAAATCTTGGACAATTCCTGATGTTTTAGTGTCATCAGTAGATGATGTTTTAGGTGACTTTTTTAAATAAGTGATTGCCATTATTTTATTTTTAATGATCAGTTATTTAAGACAATTTTGAATTTATTGCAATCAAACAATTAATCTAATGCAACAACAGCTGCAGCTATTGAAGCTAATCTTGCTTTAGCTTCATCAGAACGACTTGTTATTACTACAGGCACTTTACCTCCAACTACAACACCTGCTGCACATGCTCCACAAAAGTATATTAACATTTTAACTAATCCATTGCCCGTCTCAACACTAGGTACGAGCAAAACATCAGCTAATCCTGCAACATTATTTTTTATTCCTTTAATCGCAGCTGATTTTTTTGAAATGCTATTATCAAATGCTAATGGACCAAAAACATCAGCATTTAAATTTTCTTTTTTTGCTAATTTAGTTATTTCTTCAGCTTCTTTAGAACTTGGAACACTGTCTAGAACTTCTTCAGTAGCAGATAATATTGCAACTTTAGGTTTTTCAATACCAATACGATTAGAAAAATTAATTACATTTCTTAATATATGCATTTTTGTTTTTACATTAGGCAAAACATTTAATGCACCATCAGTAATTATTAGAGGTTTATCCTCTTTTTCCAATGTCATATGCCATATATGACTTAATCTAGTTTTTCCTAATAAATTATATTCTCTTCTAAGAACTTCCTTCATTAAAATATCTGTATGGATATGACCTTTTACAATAATCTTAATTTTATTTTCACTTGCAAGTTTAGCTGCAATCTTAGCTGTGTTGTTTTCAAAAGGTTCATGAATGATTTCATATTTAGAAATATCCCAGTTAAGATCTCTAGCACATTCTAATATTTCTTTTTTACCACCAATAAAAATTGGCTCTATAAGATTTTCATTTACAGCATCTTGTGCAGAAAGCATTGGTAATGGTTTTCCAGCATTTACAATAGCAGCTTTAACTCCTTTTTTTTTATGAGCAAAATTTAATAAATTATTAGGACATACAATTTCTTTGTTTGAAAGCATTTTCTATAATTATAATTTTTAATCAAAAGAACAACGATTTAAATCAAAATTTTGTTTATAATTTGATTATTTTAACAAAAATTCTAAATCTTTTTTTATATTTTTCGGAACTTTTATCTCTTTTTTTGAATTTTCTTTAAATCTTTTAAATTTATTTTGGCCTGGATACATTATTTCTTTCACCCCCTTAATCTTTGGGAGTTTTTTTATTACTTTAATATTTTCTTTTATTCTTTGATTAAAATTTTTTTGAAAAAGATTTGATTTAAAAGAAATGAATAAATGACCTATATTTTGGGGCCCCGTAAAATCATCAAATGGATCTTTTACTTTACCTGCATGATTCCCTCCAGTTAATACTCCACTCAGTATATCAACCATCCATGCAAGACCAGATCCTCTAAATTCAGCAATTGGCAATTGAACACCTTCTAATGCTTTTTTTGCATCAATTGTTGGTTTACCAAATTTATCTAAAGCAACACCTTTTGGAATTTTTTGTTTATTATGTGCTGCTAATCTTAATTTTCCTCTATTTATTACAGAAATTGAAGTATCTAAAATAAATGGTATTTTAGATGCAGTAGGAGCTCCGAAACATATTGGATTTGTTCCAAATAATCTTTTTGAAGCGCCATGAGGAGCAACAGCTGGGGGTGCGTTTGTAAAAATCATAACTATTAAATTTTTTTTAACTGCTTGTTCAGCGTAATAACCAGACATTCCATAGTGGCCACTTTTTTTTACTGCAACTAAACCAATTCCTGTATTCTTGGCATTTTCTATAGTCTTTTTAATAGCGATATCTGCTGCAACAAATCCGATACTATTATCAGCATCTATATGAGATATTGATTTAGAAATTTTTTTGATTTTTATTTTAGGTTTTGGATTAATAACTTTCTTAGATATTCGCTCACAATACATTTTGAGTCTTGATAAACCATGACTATGCGCACCTACTAATTCAGCATTTATAAGTGCATTGGAAGTAATAATACTATGGTTATAATTAAGACCATATTTCATCAAAATTTTAATTAATAAAAGTTTAAGTTTTTTTACTTTCATCTAAAAAATATCACTATATCATTATCAAAATATAACAATATAAAATATTTAATTGTCAAATTAATGAGTTTTAAAAAAAATATTTTGATTACTGGTGGTGCTGGATTTGTTGGTTCAAACTTAATAAAATTTTTATTACTTAAAACTAGATATAATATAATTAGTTTAGATAATTATTCATCGGGGTTTAAAAAAAATGAAATTAAAAATAAAAGAGTAAAATATTTAAAGGGAGAAACGAAGAATATAAAAAAGTTGATTAAGCATCCAAATAAAATCCAATCTGTATTTCATTTTGGAGAATTTGCAAGAATATATCAAAGTTTTATTAGAATGAACGAATGCATAGAGTCAAATACTATAGGAACAAACTCAGTATTTAATTTTTGTCTAGAAAATAATATCAAGTTAATATATTCAGCAACATCTGCTTCACTTGGAAATAAAGGAAATGACAAAGATCTATCTCCTTATGCCTTTACAAAAGCAAAAAATTTAGAATTATTAGAAAACTTGAAAAAATGGTTTAATTTTAAGTATGATGTAATTTATTTTTATAATGTTTACGGTCCTGGACAAATAACCAATAATAAAAAAGAAAATAAAAGATGCAATTGAAGCACCAATCCCAAAAAAAAATCTTTTCTTTAATTAAAAAATTTTTAGAAAAATTACCTAAAAAAAAGACTGTATCTGAATACACATGAGGATTAAGATAAGTAAAACCAAGAGTTTTAAAAAATATTTCTTTGCTAGAAATTTTATTTTTTTCACTGTCAAAAGAAACCTTAATATTAAAAGATTTTATTTTTGAATGAATAAAATAAATCAAAAATATAATTAAAAGAATATTTAATGTTATTTCTAAAAAAATATTAAAGTATTGTTGAAAATGATAAAATATAGATATCCCTAAAAAAATTAGAAATAGATCTGAAATAGAGCAAACAAGACAGACTAAAAAGATATGTTGTTTTTTTAACCCCTGCTCTATTACAAAGATATTTTGTGCACCAATTGCTAAAATTAAACTAAGCCCAGTAAAGAACCCTAATATTAGGTATTCCATCAAAGGGTAAGATTATTCTGCGTTAGCAGTTAATGTCTTAATTTCTAAAATATTTTCGTTAGGATCTTTAACAAAAAAAGTTTCTTGCTCATACTTTGTGCCTTTAAATCTTAAATAAGGCTCATCATAATATTTCGCACCTTTTTCCTTTAATCTCTTTTTAAGAGCGTCAAAATCTTTTCTAGATAAATGAACTCCAAAATGAGGAACAGAAACGTTTCCCATATCAACATCATGTCTTTCATTATCTAGTTTATGCTCACTAGCATGAAGTGTTAACTCATTTCCCCAAAAATCAACGTCAGCCCATTCTTGAGCGGAATTATCAAGTCTACAACCAAGTGTTTCACTATAAAATTTTTTTGCTGTTTCTAAGTCTCCACAAGGAATAGCCAAATGAAAACAATTTGTATTTTTATACATCTTTACCCTCTTTAAATTACGTATTTGATAACTATATAAAGTATATACTTTTTATTATCAACTGTTAGAAAACTCAAAAAAATATGAATGATTTTTTGCAATCTATAATTGATCGTGATCCTGCGGCGAAATCTAAGTTAAGTTTAATCTTAACTTACCCAGGTGTTAAGGCAGTTTTTTTTCATAGAATTGCGAATTTTTTTGCTACTGCTAAATTTAATTTAGCTGCAAGAATTATATCTCAATTTTCTAGATTTTTAACTGGAATAGAAATTCATCCAAAAGCTAAAATTGGAAATAATTTATTTATTGATCATGGAATGGGTGTGGTAATAGGTGAAACTTCAGAAATTGGAAATAATGTAACTATTTATCATAATGTTACTCTTGGTGGAATTGCCCCTAGTATTAACTCAAATGATCAAAGAAATATGAAAAGACATCCAACATTAGAAGATAATGTCGTAGTAGGATCGGGTGCACAAATATTAGGACCAATTGTTATTGGAAAAAATTCATTAATAGGTTCAAACTCAGTTGTAACAAAAAATGTATCTGAAAAATCAGTAATGGCTGGTATACCAGCTAGAAGAGTTGGTGATGCTACTAAAGGATTTAAACCTTATGCTGTTACAGATGAAGATAAAGAATAATGAAAAATATAAAAAATAATTTCATCGACTCAATTGGGAACACCCCTTTAATAAAATTAAAAGCAGCATCAGAAATTACTAAGTGCAATATCTATGGTAAAGCTGAGTACTTAAATCCAGGTGGCTCAGTTAAAGATAGAGCTGCACTAGCTTTAATCAAAGACGCACAAGAAAAAAAATTAATATCTGAAGGTGGGATTGTAGTTGAAGGAACTGCAGGGAATACAGGAATAGGATTATGTCTCCTTGGAAACTCTTTAGGTTATAAAACAATAATTGTTATGAATGACAATCAAACACAGGAAAAGAAAGACACTTTAAGAAATGTTGGTGCAGATTTAAGATTGGTTTCACCAAAACCATATAAAGATGATGGTAATTACGTTAAGGTTGCAGGGAGACTTGCAGAAGAACTAAAAAGCACAAATAACAATGGTGTAGTTTGGGCCAATCAATTTGATAATACTGCTAATGCTAAAGGACATTACGAAACTACTGGTCCTGAAATATGGGAACAAACAGATGGTAAAGTTGATGGATTTGTTTGTGCATCAGGAACTGGAGGAACTATCGGTGGTGTTAGTAAATACTTAAAAGAAAAAAATAAAGATATTAAAATTTATCTTTCAGACCCTACTGGTTCAGCACTCTATAATCACATTATGAATGGAGAACTTAAAGCTGAAGGTGGATCAATAACTGAAGGTATTGGTTCAAGTAGAATAACTAAAAATTTTGCAGAGGCACAAATTGATGGAGCTTTTTCAATAAGTGATCAAGAGTCGTTACCAATACTTTATGATTTAATTCAGAACGAAGGATTGAGTTTAGGAACAAGTTGTGGAGTAAATATTGCAGGCGCAATTAGACTTGGAAAAGAACTTGGCCCAGGAAAAACAATAGTTACAATTCTTTGTGATAAATCAGATAAATACAACTCTAAGATGTTTAATAAATCATTTTTAAAGGAAAAAAACCTACCTATTCCAAGCTGGTTATAATATCGCATACCAGCCATGTAACAAAACAGTTACATTTTTAGAATAATATTAATTAACATTGGGGTGATATGAAAAAGTATTTATTAATAATTTTTTCTTTCTTAATTTTTAATCTTGCTCATGCAGGGATGAGTAATAGTGATAAATCAAAAGCTTGGGAATGTAGTGGTATTTATATGGCAAACTACTTTTTACCTTCTGGTGAAGAATTTGAATATAGCATGAAAGAAAAATCAATGGCATCAGTAAAAGTAATGAAGTCTTATGCTCTTGAAGTAGGTATCTCGGAAAAAGAGTGGGACGAAGGAGTAAATAAAGCTGTAGATAAATACTATGGTTCTAAGTATGACAAAGCAAAAACTGAAGATTGTCATTCATTTATAGCTAATTCAATTCCTAATGGTGCTGAAAGAGTAAAAAAAGTAGTTCAGACTTTGTATTAATTTATAAGGAGAAAAAATGGAAAAAGAAATGTTAGTATTCCTTAAACTTAAAGAGGGTAAATTAGAAACTTTCATGGGATGGATGCAATCAGATGAAGGGATGAGTGTAAGAAAAAGTGTCGCCTATCCAGAAAAAACTGTCGGTGCCATGATTCCAGATAAAAGTGGAATGTTATTTAAAGTGAATGTTCATAATGAAGCTGGAATGAAAGAGTTTGTGGCAGGAAATAATCCTGCAGGAAAAGCTATCTATGCAGAGTGTGTAGAAAGTGCTCAGTTATATGAATTATCAAAAGTAAATCTGTAAAGGAGAAAAAATGAAAAACTATATGGTAACTCACACTTTCAAATCTAAAGAAATGAAAGATAAATTTAGCGAAACAGTAGCCTCAATGAAAATGGAAGATATTATTAAATCAATGACCAGTGACAAAGCTGCGTGTCAAATGACTTGGAATACACCACCTGATACTATGCAAATGTTTTGCTGGTGGAAAGGAAATAGTGAGGAAGATATAATTAATCAACTAGGTCAAATGAACGACTTCTTTGAACCTCATAAATTTACTGAGTGCACTGACCAAGTAATGGATTATAATGCAAAATAGGAATATACAATGAAAAAAGCATATTTAGTGGCAGTTCCAACAGTTACAAACCCAGATATGTTTGCAAAAGAATATGCAAGTAAAGTTGCAGATACATTAAAGCCTTTTGATGGAAAATTTTTGGTAAGAACTCCAGAGAAATTAGTCAAAGAAGGAGAAGAAACTACCCTTACAGTAGTAATTGAATTTCCAAATAAAGATAAAGCTTTAGGCTGGTATAATTCTGATGAACATCAAAAAATTGTTGTTCAAAGAAGAAAGGCTACTGACCCAAAAAGTACAATTGTAATATGTGAAGAGTCAGACTCTTATTAAAAAAGGAGTAAAAATGAAGGCAATCTATACAAGAACTATCGGTGTTTATGATGATAAACTTGGTGAGGCCATGGAAATTTCTAAAGGTTTAGCTGAAGTTAGAAAAAAACATTATCCTGATCATGAAGTTTATTTTTCTTTTCAAATTGGTGGAAATCCTAGAACAGTTAGAGAAACTTTAGTTGGAGAACAATTTACTGACAAAGCTTTTGAAAATGATCAGAATATGTCTGCTGATCCTAAATTTATTGAACTTCAAAAAAAAATGAAGGGTGTTTTTAAAGAAGGTACAATACAAGACGAAATGAGAATGGTATTCAACGATTAAGGAGACAAAATGGTAGAAAAATTTAATGGAATATTTTATTTAGCAGTTTTTATAATTCATTTTATAGGATTTGCTTATTATGGATTTAGATGCGTTTTCCAAACAAAATCTTTTTTAGATCAGTATGGTATTGATGACACTGGCGCTGGGATGGTTAGATTTTTTGGTTCAATATTTTTTGGCTCTGTAGTTATGGCTATCTATGTTGGTTTTATAAGACCCAATGGTTTAGAGGCAACTTGGGGTTTCTTTAATCTTATATTCTTACAGAACTTATCAGCTTTTATAGTAGGTTTTTATAATACAAAAATTAATAAACTTGGTCATACGGACAAAACTTCTGATGAAGGGATATATGCCCCGTTAGTTCTAACTATTTTAAGTGCTGTATTATGTTACGGTCTAGCTGATAAAATTTATATTTAATTTAAAGAGGTAAATAATGTCGATATTAAAAAGATATACAGATGCAATAGATAAGAAAGACGAAGCAACTATGAATGAGCTTTTGCACGATGATTTTAAGTTTACAATGCATAAATCTGGAAATTTTCTTGGAAAAGCTGATGTAATCAAATGGGCAATGAGTGGTGATATAAATCAAGATAAAGCTCGCATTGTATATGAAAATGATGAAATTGGTGTACATCATTCTATTGTAACTTTTAATGATGGAAATGTGGAAGCTGTAATGGCAGTTTATAGATATAAAGATGGAAAGATTACTAGCTTAGAAACTGGTGCTACTCCAATGTCTAAATAATGTTTCCAAAAAAATATTTTGATTTCATATTCATTTTAATCATGGGTTTTGGCATGAGTTTGCTCATGACACTTATAATTACTTATATAAACACAGGGATGGATAACGAATATATCAATAGATTCTTAAAGGCATGGTCAGTAAGTTTGCCTATAGCAATAATAGCTGCACTTGTTCTTGGTCCACCAATAAAAAAATTAGTAGATAAAATTACTAAATAATAATATTCTTTAATTTGTGAGCAACATAATTGCATACATAGTACTTATAATTGCAGTTATTTTAGGTACTGCAGCAAACGGTTTTGCTAAAGGTGCAAATGGTTTTACATTATTCATTCCAAGCTTGTTGACAGCAATAACAATAGTCGGCTGTATGTTTGCATTATCTATAGTTATGAAAACTATTCCAGTTGGAATAACTTATGCTTCATTTGCAGGTCTATGCATAATTGCAACTACCCTTGTGGGAATATATAAATTTAGTCAAATGCCGGATCTTTATACTATAATTGGTTTAACATTAATCATTTCAGGTGTTTTAATAGTTAACCTCCTTGGTAAGACTACTTAGAGACAGGTTTTAAGATTTTAAGCATTTTATTATGAAGAGTTTTGTTTGCTGAACAAATTATATTACCAGCTTTTATAGCTTTATCATTATTCCAAGTTGTAACTATACCTCCAGCGGCTCTAATTATAGGAATTAAAGGGTGAATATCCCAAATTTTATTTCCACATTGAATTACAACATCAAGTCTGCCTTCAGCAAAGTGTGAATAGCTTAAAGCATCCGAGCAAGGAAACTGCATTCGTTTTAAAATTTGAGGTATTTTTTTTTGTTGATTTAAAGATAAAGTTCCATGAAATGCTGCTGATAATTTCATACTTGAAAAAGTTGATCTATTATTAACTTTTATTTTTCTTTTTTTTCCGTTTTCTGAAACATACGCTGCAGTCAAAGAAGTATTAAAATAATATTTTTTAAGTATTGGAAAATTAGCAAGGCCTAAAATAGGATTTCCTTTGTAATTTAAAGAAATTAAATTACTCCAAGTTGGATTACCAATAACAAATGATCTGGTCCCATCAATTGGATCAATTACCCATGAATATTCACTTTTAGATTTCTTGTGACCAAATTCTTCTCCTATAACTTGATGATTAGGAAATTTTTTTTTAATTTCTTTCCTTATAAATTTTTCAAAAGCTTTATCAGCACTTGTTACAGGATCATAACCTTTTCCTTTTAGCTTGTTTGATACTTTGAAGGATTTATTTAATTTAGAATAATAAAATTTAGTCAATTTTTTAGCTAAACTTTCTATAAAATCAGAATAGGCTTTGTAATTTAAAGATTTTAACATTGGTTCAATTGACTAATACTATTTTATTCTTATTGATTAAAGTTAAATTTTAAATAATGATTTAAATAATCCATGAAAATAGAACTAGAAAATAATAAGGTATTTTTTGAAAATGAGGGTTTAAAAAAAGAAGTACATCCATTTTGGTTAAGAGAAAGAATTAATGGAGAGAGTTTTGTTGATAAAGCTACACGACAAAGGCTATTTGATCCAACAGAACTTGAGAAAAATATTCAAATCAATTCCTTAAAACTTTCAAGTAAATATTTGGAAATTACTTTTAACGATGGAGTTCACACAAAACTGGCAATTCAGGATATTCTCAAAGAACTTTCTAATATTAATGACGTAAAATATATTAAAAAAATTAAATGGGACTCTTCGTTAAAAAAATTAAATTACTTTAAATATAAAGATAATTTTTTTGAAGATGAAGAAATGTATAAAGCTTTGATCAATTTCTACGAATATGGTTTTGTGATATTTAGAAATATACCAACAAAAAATAATTTTATTGTAAACTTTGCAAATTCAATTGGTAGCATTAGGAGAACTAACTTTGGTGAATTTTTTAATGTTAAATCTAAACCAAATCCAAATGATTTAGCATATACTTCATTACCTTTGGCCCCTCATACAGATAATCCCTATCGAAATCCTGTTCCATGTATTCAAATTTTACATTGTATAGAAAATGAAGTTAATGGTGGTTTGTCAACACTAGTTGATGGCTTTACTGTTACAGAAAAATTGAAAAAAGAATTTTATGATTATTTTAAAATTTTAACTGAAGTTAAAGTGAGATTTCAATTCATAGATCAGAGTGTAGTTCTAGAAGATTGGTCGGAGATGATTCAATTGGATGAACAAGGTGAATTTAAACAAGTCAGATTTAGTCCAAGACTAGATTTTGTTCCTTTAATGGATAAAGAAAAATTAGATTTATACTATTCTGCAAGAAAAAAAATATCTGAATTTTATAATTCTGATAATTATAGAATTGAATTTAAACTTCAGCCTGGTGATTTATTAATGATGGATAATCATAGATTGCTTCATGGCAGAACTACTTATGATGCTAATGAAGGAAATAGATTTCTCCAAGGATGTTATATTGATTATGATAGTACTGAAGGAAAGCTAAAACACTTAAAAAGAAAATTTAACTTGTAGAAATTTTTTCTATTTGAGCTTCAGCTTCTTTTATAGATTTTTCATAATCAAGAGCCATTTGATCAGCACTTACTATCTCAACTTTTTCTATACCAAAAAAATTTAAAATATATTTTAACCAAGGAGTAAGAAAATCTTCTTTACTGTTGAGCTTTGTTCCTCCTGATGTAATAATTAAATAAGCTTTTTTATTTTTTAGCAAACCTTCTCTTCTACCATTAGGTTTAAATCTAAATGTCTCCCCAACTCTTGCAGCTAAATCTGACCATGCTTTTAATGTAGCTGGTGGACCATAATTATAAATTGGAGCTGAAATTATAATTATATCACTCTCCTTTAGTTCCTTCACAAGCTTATCTGATAGCTCAAACATTTTTTTATGATTTTCATTTTGATCTTTTTGATCAATATTCATTCCAGACTCAGTCAATCCTGTAACAAAAACCATTTCATCATTTAGGTCTCTGTAAATAATCTCATCTTCAGGTTTTTTGATTTTATTAATTAATTTTTTTGCTAATGATCTTGATGTCGAACCTTTTTTTCTAGCACTTGAGTCTATCTGATAAATTTTCATTCTTACTTTTAACCAAATTTTTGCATAAAAGGAAAGATTTCAATAATGTAAAATCCAATAATTTGTAATTGATTAGTTAAAATTAAAATACCTGTAAATAATAAGGTTACTCCACCAATTTTTGAAATCATATTAATATTTTTTTTAAAATTTTTAGAAAATAACAAAAACCTTTGAATTAAATATCCTGATAAAACAAAAGGTATAGCAAGACCTAAAGAATAAAATATTAATAATATCACTGCTCTTGATAGAGTTTCCTCAATAGATGCTAATGCCAGTATAGAGCCTAAAATAGGACCAATACATGGTGTCCAACCAAAACCAAATGCAACACCAATAACATATGGAAAAAAAATATTTGATGAGTCTTTTGCATCAAATCTCTTTTCAAAATTAAGAAATGAAATATTTATCAATCCTAACATTTGAAGTGAAAATATAACTATTACAATACCTGCTATTAACCTTAATATTTCTGAATTTTGTAAAAGTATCTGACCTAATAAGGATGCGGATGCACCAAAAATTATGAACACTGTAGAAAACCCAAGACAAAATAAAATTAAAGGAAAAGGGTTAATTTTTTTTGAAACTTTTATTTTTTGGACTGATTGACCTGATATATATGAAATGTATCCTGGTATTAAAGGTAATACGCAAGGAGATAAAAAACTTATAAATCCTGCTCCAAACGCAACAAAAATTTCAATCATTTATCCAGTGTTTTTCATGGCAGCTGAAATACCTGCTATTGAGGTTAAGAGAGCATCATTTAGTAATATTTTACTCTGAGAGTTCTTATTATTCTTCAATTTTTTTATTACTATTGGTTGAATAATATTTAATACCTCTGAATATATATTCCTTACAATCACAGAAGATCTAAATTTTTTTCTTGAATTAATTATCTCTTTAGGTGTTATTTTCTTATTTAAATTTTTAATTGCTTCGAATTGAAATCTTAATTTTTTACCGATTCTTTTTAAACTATCGTCAGCTAAATATTCTTCATATATTTTTGATATCTCTGGATCGGCTTTAGAAATAACCATATCTAACATATCAAGCATTGAATTAAAAAAAGGCCAATTTCTTTCCATATCATATAATGTATTTCTAAATTTTTTAATATACGAGTATCTTAATGCCTCAGCACTTCCAAGCCAAGCTGGTAACATTAGTCTAATTTGTGTCCAAGCAAAAACCCAAGGTATTGCTCTAAGACTTTTTATATTATCAACATTTTTTCTTTTTGAAGGTCTTGAACCAATGAATAGCTTTCCTAATGCTCTATGTGGGGTTACTGTTTTAAAATATTTAATAAATTCAGAATTTTGATTTATATTTTTTCTATATGAGCTTTTCGAAATTTCTGACATTTTTTCTGTTAATGATCTCCAATCTTTTTTTGGATTTGGAGGAGGATTTAGAGTAGCTTCGGTTACAGCTCCAATGTAACTACATAAATTATATTTTGCTAGAGGTTCATATCCATATTTTTGCTGTATTACTTCCCCTTGATCGGTAATTCTTATTTTTCCTTTAACTGAATTTGGAGGTTGGGATCTTAATGTAGCTTGAATAGGGCCACCACCTCTACCTGCAGATCCTCCTCTACCATGAAAAAATGTAATGTTGATATTAAACTTTTTACTTAATTTAACAATTTCTTCTTGAGCTTTGTACTGATGCCAACTAGCACAAATTTTACCTGCATCTTTACTAGAGTCAGAGTATCCAATCATAATTTCTTGATTATTGTTAATTAATTTTCTGTACCAAGATTGTGAGAATAAACTTTCCATTATATCTTTAGCATTAATTAAATCATCTAAGGTTTCAAATAAAGGAACTACTCTTAATCTATGTTTAATTTTCGCTTCTTTTTGTAGAAAAGTAACTGACAAAATATCTGATGCAGATGTTGTCATTGAAATAACATAAGCTCCTAAACATTCATTGGGTTCATTAGCTAAAATTTTAAATGTTGACCAAACTTCTTTGTTTTCTTTATTTTTAAATTTAAATTTATTTATTTGATTTTGTTTAGAGAATATTTTTGATTTTAAAAATTGAATTTTTTCATTTTCACTCATTTTAAGGTAATTTTTTTTATATTTCTTTTTTACATATTCTGAGATTAATTGACTATGTCGAGAAGACTCCTGTCTAATATCAAGTCTTGCTAAATTAATACCAAAACATTTAGCTCTTCTCATTAAATCAAGTAATTCACCACTAGCTATATTTTCATTTTGATTTTGTTCCAAAGACTCTCTTACTATTCTTAGAGGTTTTAATATTTCCTCTCTTGAAGTTAATAGTTTATTGCGATCTAAAGGTTTTTTATTCACTAAATATTGTTCAATAGATCTATGTGTTATTCTCATTTTATCTCTTAGAGGCCTTAAAAAAACTCTATAAGGCTCATAAGATTTACCAACTTTAGCTTGGATTTTTTTTGAGCATTTATCCATTGAATAAGATCTAATTATCTTAGTTAAAGCTTTCTCATATAATTTTGCAGCTTCCCATCTTGATAATAAAATTACTTTTCTTGTGACATCTGCGGTAACATTGGGGTTTCCATCTCTATCTCCTCCCATCCAAGATCCAAATTGAATTGGATTAAAATTTTTAGGTAAATTTTTATTCATATTTTTTAAAAAAATTGAATTTAATCTTCTATAAACTTTTGGAATGGTATCCCACAGACTATCCTCTATTATCGCTAGTCCCCATCTAGCTTCATCAAAAGGTGATGGTTTAGACCTTTTTAAATCATCTGTATTCCAAATTATTGTTAATTCATCAAAAAGTTCTTTATCTAATACCTTTAACTTTGATGGAAATGCTTTTAAAAGATCTCTTTGTTCCAAAATTTCAATAATCTTGTGGTACTTTTGAATTAAAGTTCTTCTTTTAACTTCAGTTGGATGTGCAGTTAAAACAATACCAATATCTAAATTTTTGGCTGTATCATATATTTTTTTATCAGAAAGATTTTTACTTTTAAATAAACCCTCAAATACTTCTTCAATAAATAAATTATGATCTGAAATTTTTTTTTTATTATTTTCATACTCATTTAAACTTCTAGAAGCATCTATAATTTCAGCTAAATTAAAAAAATTCATGAAATGAGTAAATGCTCTAGTTAATTTAAAAGTATTTTTTGGATCTAAATCTTGAATTGCTTTTATTACTTTTCTATTTGTTTGCTTGGTATTTATGCTTGTTTTATTAGCTTTAGATAGTCTTCTTACTTTTTCAACTAAATTGAAAAAATTTTTTCCTTCTTGCTCCTTTATGACTTTTCCTAAAATATTACCTAAATATCTAACGTCATCTCTAAGAAGTTTTGTTGGAATTCTTTCGTAATATAAGTCTCTTTTTTGCATTGCTTAAAATAAATTTTTTTTGAGTTTGTCCTCTTACGTTTGTTTTTACACAAAATAGTGATCCTGAAAATAAATATTTTCGTAATTCCAATTTATTGATTGACTTTTTAGCAGTTGTTACAAAAATTTCTTTATTCTTTATTCCTCCAAATGTACAGTTTGTAATATTTTTTGCTGGAAATTTAACTGTGTGTATTAGTTTCCTATTTTTATTGAAAACTAATAATTTTGCACCACCAAAAGTAGCGACCCACAGATTATCATTTATATCTAACGTCATTCCGTCAGGAGAACCATTTTTTGAATTTAATTTTATAAAGACTTCTTTTTTTACGATTTTTAAATCTTTATTTACTCGTATTTTATAAATTATTTTTCTTCTACTATCAGTATGATAAAAGTTATTGTCATTCAAAAATGCAGGGCCATTTGTAATAAAATATCTAGTATCTACCTTATGAATAATTAAATCTTTATCTAAACAATATAATGATCCATTTTTAATTAATCTTTCAGGATTATCCATAGTCCCAAACCATAGTCTGCCTTTTGGATCTGTTTTCCCATCATTTATTCTATTGTTTACTAAATCTTCCTCAATAACAATTGATTTAATAATTTTTTTTGATTTTAAATTAACAATACGTATTTCTCTTTCAAGACCAAGTATAAATATATTTTTTTTTATATGTGCAATAAAACCTATTTGTTTATCAACCTTGATAACTTTTCTTTTTTTATTTTTTACATTTAAGATGTGGATCTTTTTTTTTTTAATATCTACGAAATATATAGAATTATGTTCCTTTACCCACAAAGTTCCTTCACCTAAGATACAGTCTGATTTCCAAACAACTTTGGGTTCAGCTGTTTTGATTTCGTACATTTATTATATTATAAAGATATAACTTTTGACTTTTGTTCACCTAAGTTATCTATTGATAATTTCATTTCATCACCAGATTTTAAGAATAGCTGTGGTTTCATTCCCATTCCAACTCCTGGGGGTGTCCCTGTTGTTATAATATCGCCAGGTTGTAAAGACATAAATTTACTTACGTATGAAACAATTACATCCACATTAAATATCATCGTACTTGTATTGCCTGTTTGCATTCTCTTACCATTCAAATCTAGTGACATATTCAAATTATTTACATCATTGATATCATCTTTTGTAACTAAGTATGGTCCAATAGGTCCATAAGTGTCGTGAGATTTTCCTTTAACCCACTGGCCCATTTTTTCAATTTGCCACTCTCTTTCGCTAACATCATTAACTAGACAATAACCTAAAATATGATCTTGAGATTGATTTTGCTCTATATGCTTTGCTTGTTTACCAATTATGATTCCTAATTCCACTTCCCAGTCTAATTTTTTGGAGTTTGGTACTATTTCAATATTATCATTAGGACCACTTATACAACTAGTGGCTTTCATAAACATTATTGGCTCTGATGGGACAGGCAAACCTGACTCGGCTGCATGGTCAGAAAAATTTAGACCTATTCCAATAAACTTACCTGGCTTTGTAATACATGAACCAATTCTTTCACTTAAAGATAGTTCTGGTAGTGAAGATAAATCAGCACTTTGTAATTTAGAAATAGTTTCAAAATTTAAATAATCAGGATTTAAATCTTTTATATGAGAACTAATATCTCTTATTTTCCCATCTTTATCTAAAGCTGCTGGTTTTTCTTTTCCTTTTTGTCCTACTCTCAATAATTTCATAATTCTCCTTTTAATATGTTGCTCGTCCACCACTTAAATCAAATACTGCTGCAGTGCTAAATGAATTTTCTTCACTTGCTAACCAGCAAACTAAAGACGCAAGTTCATCTATTTTTGCAAAACGATTCCTTGGTATCTTTGATAGCATATAGTTAATATGTTCTTCTGTCATCTGGTCAAATATTCTTGTTTTGGCTGCTGCAGGAGTAATACAATTTACTGCAATATTTTTGTCTGCCAGTTCTTTTCCTAATGATTTTGTAAGACCAATAACACCTGCCTTAGCGGTGCTATAAGCACTTGCATTTGGATTTCCTTCTTTACCTGCTATTGATGCAATATTAATTATTCTACCATAATTATTTTTGATCATATGAGGAACTATAGCTTTACAACAATAAAAAGTTGAGTTTAGGTCTAATTCAATGACTTTTTTCCATTCTTCAATAGGATAATCCCAAACTTTAGCATTCATCCCAGTTATACCAGCATTGTTTACAAAAATATCTATTTTACCAAATTGTTTTTCAATATCTTTAACAGAATTTTCAATCATCTGAAAATCTGTAACATCTACTAATTTAAAATATAGATAATTAGAATTAATTTCCTTTTGAGCTTTTTCTACAGCCTTTTTATCTATATCCCAAATTATAACTTTCCCTCCAGATTGAATTATTCTTTTTGTAATTGCTAAACCAAAACCTTGCGCACCCCCTGTTACAATTGCAAGTCTCTCACTAAAATTATATTTATTCATTAATTTTTTTCTTTCTTAATAAAGGAAAAATTAAAGCAATAAAAGATAAAATAAAAAATGTTACTGCAATAGGTCTAGAAAAAAATTGTAACCAATTTCCCTCAAAGATTACTAATGATTGTCTTAACGTACCCTCGACTAATTCTCCCAGTATTAAACCTATAATAACTGGAACAACAGAAAAACCATAACGTCTCATAAAAAATCCAATTATCCCAAAAAGTAACATAATCCAAACATCTAATAATGATTGACTTAAGGAATATGTTCCACAGACCGAAACAGCGAATATCATGGGCCAAAGTAATTTGTTCGGCACAAGAGTTATCCTTGCAAATAATTTTGCACCAAAAAAACCGAATATAAAAAACAAGATATTAGCAATAAACATTGAGCCAAATATCCCATATAAAAATTCTGGTTGCTCTCTAAATAAGTCTGGTCCTGGTCTTACACCATGAATTATTAATCCAGTTAAAATTACTGCGGTTGTTGCGCTTCCAGGAATTCCAAGTGCTAATGTTGGGACCATGGCTCCTCCAGTAGCTGCATTATTGGCAGCTTCTGCACCGGCTATTCCCTCAACTGATCCTTTTCCAAATTCTTCTGGATTTTTTGACCATCTTTTTGCCTCAGAATATCCGATTAACGATGCAACTGTTCCTCCCTCTGCTGGGAGCACACCAATAAAAGATCCAATTCCTGAGGATCTTAAGATTGTTTTCCATGTTTTTTTATAGTCTGAAATTGATGGAAGTTTTATTGCCTTTAATGCAACTCTTTTAAAAATTTGGTCTAATAAAGTTGATTGAGTCAACATTTCACTAATTGCAAACAGACCAACTACAACAGGGATAAAACCTATGCCTTCGGATAATTCATTTATACCAAAAGTAAATCTATCAATAGAAGTCATAAAATCTTTTCCAATAGTGGAAATTAAAATTCCAAAAGCCCCGGCAATTAAGTTTTTGATTGGACTTCCTTCTCCTATTGATGCGAGCATAGTTAATCCAAAAATTGCTAATGCAAAATATTCTGGTTGACCAAATTCGTATGCTAATTGGGCAAGTAGTGGTGCAAAAAAAACTAAAACAATTACACTAAAAATTCCTCCAATAGTACTTGATACCGTAGCCATCCCCAAAGCTCGTCCAGCCTCCCCTTTTTGTGCGAGGGGATAACCGTCTAAACAAGTTGCAGCTGCAGCTGGTGTGCCTGGAGTATTTATTAGAACTGCTGTTATTGCTCCACCATAAGTTCCTGCACAATAAATTGCAGTCAACAAAACTATTGCCGACAAAGGATCTAGAGTCATTGTAAAAGGTAAAATTAGGGCTCCACCTGTTGTAGGACCTAAACCAGGCAGCACTCCTAGTATCAATCCAAATAAGGTGCCAAAAATTAAAACAAGAATTAATTTTGAGCTTAGTAACGGGGCTAATATTAGTGAAAGATTTTCCATAATTAATTATAATAAAGATTGGTTATAATTCCCCCAGGAAACCTTAAACCTAAAATTGTTTCAAAAAAAATAAATACTATGATCGGAAAAATTATAGCTACCAAAAATAGATAAAAAATTCTCCTCTCACCCCAAAAAAAAGATA